>JAIVWD010000008.1:22500-31107 GCA_049190315.1 Deltaproteobacteria bacterium
GAGCATTCTGTTTGGGTTGAAGGTCGATCGTAAGGACGGCTGGACTAAACAGAAGAGATCATGCTGACATGAGTAACGATAAAGCGGGTGAAAAACCCGCTCGCCGAAAACCTAAGGTTTCCTGAGTAAAGCTAATCTGCTCAGGGTTAGTCGATCCCTAAGCCGAGGCCGAAAGGCGTAGGTAATGGAAAACAGGTTAATATTCCTGTACCACCGAGTTATCAATATCCCTTCGGGGGTGAGAGTGATGGGGGGACGCAGAAGGGTAGGTCATCCATCTGTTGGATTAGATGGTTCAAGCTTGTAGGCTGAAAGGATAGGCAAATCCGTCCTTTTATTTAAAAGCTGAGAAGTGATGAGGAGTCCGCTTGCGGGCATAAACTGATTGATCCCATACTGCCAAGAAAAGCCTCTAGCAAGATAACTAGGTGATCGTACCGCAAACCGACACAGGTAGGTAGGGAGAGAATCCCAAGGCGCTTGAGAGAACCCTGGTTAAGGAACTCGGCAAAATAACACCGTAACCTCGGGAGAAGGTGTGCCCTCATTAGGTGAAGCAAACTGATTTTATTATCGGGCATGCGGAGCCGAGGGGGGCCGCAGAGAAATGGCGGTAGCGACTGTTTACTAAAAACATAGGACTCTGCTAAGTCGCAAGACGATGTATAGGGTCTGACGCCTGCCCGGTGCTGGAAGGTTAAGGGGACTTGTTATCTGTCTTCGGACGGAGAAGCTCGGAACCGAAGCCCCAGTAAACGGCGGCCGTAACTATAACGGTCCTAAGGTAGCGAAATTCCTTGTCGGGTAAGTTCCGACCTGCACGAATGGCGTAACGACTTCCGCACTGTCTCAACCAGGGACTCAGTGAAATTGTATTGGCGGTGAAGATGCCGTCTACCCGCGAAAAGACGGAAAGACCCCGGCACCTTTACTACAGCTTGACATTGAATTTTGAAATAGCATGTGTAGGATAGGTGGGAGGCTTTGAAGCCGGAACGCTAGTTTCGGTGGAGCCACCCTTGAAATACCACCCTTGTTATTTTAGGGTTCTAATTTCGACCCGTTATCCGGGCGAAAGACAGTGTCTGGTGGGTAGTTTGACTGGGGCGGTCGCCTCCCAAAGAGTAACGGAGGCGCGCGAAGGTTCCCTCAGGCTGATTGGAAACCAGCCGTGGAGTGTAAAGGCATAAGGGAGCTTGACTGCGAGAGAGACATTTCGAGCAGGTACGAAAGTAGGTCTTAGTGATCCGGCGGTCCCGTATGGAAGGGCCGTCGCTCAACGGATAAAAGGTACGCCGGGGATAACAGGCTTATCGCCCCCAAGAGTTCACATCGACGGGGCGGTTTGGCACCTCGATGTCGGCTCATCACATCCTGGGGCTGGAGCAGGTCCCAAGGGTTTGGCTGTTCGCCAATTAAAGTGGTACGTGAGCTGGGTTTAAAACGTCGTGAGACAGTTTGGTCCCTATCTTTCGTGGGCGCAGGATATTTGAAAGGAGCTGTTCCTAGTACGAGAGGACCGGAATGGACGAACCAATGGTGTTCCAGTTGTCGCGCCAGCGGCATTGCTGGGTAGCTAAGTTCGGAAAGGATAACCGCTGAAAGCATCTAAGCGGGAAACCTACCCCAAGATTAGATATCCCTTCCGCATGGCAACATGTGGAACTGAAGACCCCTTGTAGACTACAAGGTTGATAGGCCGGGTGTGTAAGTGCGGCAACGTATTTAGCTTACCGGTACTAATTGGTCGTGCGGCTTGGCCATAAAATAATTTGCATGATCGTTTTAATTGCCAGGGTTTCGTGCTGTAAAACAAAACACAAAAAATCAGTTTTCGGTGGCAATAGCTAAGAGGTCACACCCGTTCCCATCCCGAACACGGAAGTTAAGCTCTTAAGCGCCGATGGTACTGCACGGGAAGCTGTGTGGGAGAGTAGGACGCCGCCGAATTTTTTTAAAACCCGGAATCATTTTATGATTCCGGGTTTTTTTATTGCGTTACAAATTTGACACTCGGCCAAAAAAATGGACGTTTTTATCTGAATTCGGCTTTTATTAACAGGCGCTGAATTTGCCCTTTGACAGGACCGGGGATTGGCAGTCTCCCCCTTTGTTGGGTATTACAGGGCGGTATTTCAACATTGGGAGCAAATCTTGGTTTGGAATGAATAAGTCCCCGATACATCCCGCCGTCGATCCTAGCGGATCAGTCGCAGAAATCCGGTTCCGGGCAAGTTTAGGCACTATAATTGCATCATAGGTTCAGAGGTTCAGGGTTCAAAGGTTCAGGGTTCAAATGTATTCTGTCTATCTTATTAAAAAGACAGAGCACAGCGATTCCATCCTTCGTAATTCTGCGGTTCGATATTCGATATTCTGCGGTTCGCTGTTCAACCCCTGAACCGCTAACCTCTGAACCCTTGAACCCTGAACCTCTGAACCTTTACCTAAGATAACCCTTCCTCCGGTTCATAGAGAACCGAACAGGAAGATTATTCACGAAAGCACGAAATAACTATTGAAAACCTGATGAGGTTTGTCTGAATGTTTGTGCGGGGTCTCAAAGCGAAAATTGCGCTTAATATCGCGGTCCTCCTTTTAGTGGCGATGCTGTTGATGGTCCTGGTAACGATGGTGACCATCAAACGTGAGCTGATTCGTTCCGAGATTTACAGAGCCAACATCCTGCTGGCCTCTTTCGAGGAAAACCTTCTCAGGGGTATGACCCCTACCAATGTGGTATCCGAATTCATGCCCGAGTCGTTTCTAACCAAAATGATCAACGATTCACAGATCTCCAATGCGCTGGTTCTTGGAAGTAAGGGTGAGCAGTGCTATTTGGGCGCGAAATCAGAGGTATCGATGGAAGAGCTTGTTGGATTAACCCAAAAAGCCATTTCAGCCGGTGAAAAGAAGACCCAATTTTTTGGTACCTCCTGGAGCATATTCTGGAAACAAAAGGCCCGGATGATACTCTCCGCCCCGCTGATAAAAAACGGTGCAAGCGTAGGGGGGATCAGCATTGTATTACCGCTGGATAGAGTTCACCATACCCTCCGACGGTCCCAGCGATTTTTATTTATATATATATTCATCAATCTGGCCATTCTTACCTTTGTTGGTATCTACCGTGTTTCAAAACTTTACCTTCAGCCCCTGGCCCGGATGGCGAAACGGGCAGCTGACTACAAAGAAGATGACGATCTCATTTTTTCAGTGCGCAAAGAAGACAATGAACTCAACAGCTTGTCCAAGGCGTTGAACAGCATGCTCAAGCGCATTTCAGCTGATAAAAAGAAGCTGAGATCAACGGTTCTGTCCCTTGAACGCGCAAACCTGGAGTTGAAAAAGGCCCAAAGGGACATTATCCGGGCAGAAAAATTAGCATCCGTGGGAAGGTTATCCGCCGGTATTGCCCACGAAATAGGCAATCCGATCGGAATTGTTATCGGCTATCTGGAATTGCTCAGACAACCTGATAGCACCGAGGATGAAAGAGATGAATATATTCAGCGCACCGAGGAAGAGATCGAACGCATCAACAACATTATACGTCAACTTCTGGAAGTATCGCGACCTTCGAATTCGGGTCGCTCGGCAGTCTCCTTGCATGATCTAATTAATGATACGGCTGATGTTTTGCACGTTCAACCACTGATGTCAAACATTGAACTAGCGCTTGATCTTGCTGCTCCAGACGATACCGTACTGGCTGATCCCAACCAGCTGCGGCAGGTCTTTTTAAATCTGATCATCAATGCGGCTGATGCCATTTCCGGCGATGAAAAAATAAACGGCGGTAAGTTGAAAATATCCACCACCCTTGAGAAAAATGGCGACCATGATAGCCAGACGGCATCGGATCAACTGAAAATCCTGTTTGTCGATAACGGGCCGGGGATAGCCGAAGAAAATTTGAGTAATATTTTCGACCCTTTTTTTACCACCAAAGATCCCGGCAGGGGTACGGGGTTGGGACTTTCGGTCAGCTTCATGATTGTTGAAAGCCTGGGCGGCAAAATGACGGGGACCAGTGAGCCTGGTAAGGGGACCACGATGGTTATTTCGCTGCCGCTTTATAAACCGGAGCAATAGCAACACTCCTAATCTAATTGGTATAAGATAATTTGATTAATGTTATTACCGGCAATAAAATCCGAAATTCGAATATCGCCTGATTTTATAAAATGGGCCGAAACAAATCCGAATGTTCAAATGACAAAAATTCAAAATGAAGCAGAAACAGTTGAGTTTAATACTTCTGATTAACGTTTGGATATTTTGGACATTAGAATTTTGATATTGTTTCGTATTTCGAATTTCGTGCTTCGAATTTCCGGTTTATCCGGGTCAGGAGTACACAGTTAATATGAATTCCAATAACTTATCAAAACGCCTACTGGTCATTGATGACGAAGCCAACATGCGTCATATGCTTTCCACCGTGCTTAAGAAGGCGGGCTATGTAGTCGATACAGCCTCGAATGGCTCCGAAGGGCTAGAGATGATCGAAGGAGCGCAATATGATTTTGTCCTTTGTGATATAAAAATGCCCAAGCTGAACGGGATGGAATTTCTAAAATCATCGCGTGACAAGATCGGCACCAGCACGGTTATTATGATGTCCGCTTACGGAAGTATTGATACTGCCATTGAAGCTATGAAACTGGGTGCCTATGATTACATATCCAAGCCCTTTAAGACGGATGAAGTATACTTGACGTTGAAAAAGGCCGAAGAACGGGAAAGTTTAAAAAGAGAAAACCGGTTATTAAAGAAGCGGATTCAAAAAATTGAGGGGGATTATAAATTCCACAATATGGTGACCAGAAGCAAGGCCATGCAGTCCTTGTTCCAAATGGCAGATAAAACGGCTCAGTACAAAACCACCGTGCTGATTCTGGGCGACAGCGGCACCGGCAAGGAGTTGATTGCCAGGGGCATCCACTACAGCAGTGATAGAGCGAAAAAGCCCCTTATACCCGTCAACTGCGGTGGCATACCTGAGAACCTGATTGAGAGCGAGCTTTTCGGTCATAAAAGGGGCGCGTTTACCGGTGCGGATCGCAATAAAAAGGGTTTATTTCAAGAAGCTGAGGGGGGCACAATTTTTTTGGACGAAATAGGTGAATTACCACTTTCTTTGCAGGTGAAACTTCTAAGAGTCTTGCAGGAAAATGAGGTTCGGCCGATCGGTGATTCAAAATCAATGAAAATAGATGTCCGCGTTGTGGCGGCAACAGCGAAAAACCTGGAAGAAGAAGTGGGGAAGGGGACGTTTCGCCAGGATCTGTATTATCGCTTGAATGTCATGACCCTTAAGCTACCTCCGCTGAACGAACGTACCGAAGACATCCCCCTATTATGCAAACGGTTTATAGATCAATTTAATCAGACCTTTGATAAGAATATTTCTGGTCTGGTACCTGAAGCGATGTTACGGCTGCTGGAATATTCCTGGCCCGGTAATGTTCGGGAATTGGAAAACAGTATCGAAAGAGCCATGGTGATTGCTGATGATTCGCTGCTTTTGCCGGAACATTTTCCCGCTGAGATAATTGATAACAACGGGTCGCAACCATCCGGCAATTTTAACGGATTTTCACTAAAAGATGCCCAGAAAGCTATGGAAAAAAAGTTCATCACCCGAGCCCTTGAGGAAACTGAGGGCAACCGCACCCGGGCCTCCAAACTGCTTGAAATCAGCCATCCTTCGTTGTTGACTAAAATTAAAGCTTACAATATTGATTTATAAATTAATCAGAGTAGCCTACACCATTGATTTTACTTCTTAATTTCCCGGAACACTTAAACGTGATAACTTTGCGCTCTCTAAGTATCAAGTCCTCACCGGTGGCAGGGTTGCGCCCTCTGCGTTTGCGTTTATTTTTGATGCAGAATTTGCCGAATCCCGAAACCAGGACATCTTCACTTTTTTCCAGTGTACTTTTAATGATTTCGAGCAATGATTCTATGATGCCGACTGATTTTTTCTTGGTGAAACCGAGCTCATGAACCACGGCAACGATATCATTTTTAGTCAAAGCCATAGCGCCTCCTCAAATTGGAAAATGATCCCCTATTACGTACAATCAAAGGCAGAAATATGATTTCTAACGTACTAAATTGTTGATGGTTAAAAAATATTCCAGCTTTATGAGCAGGTGCTCCCGTCGCCTGGTGGTTGCGCTTCTTCCTGCTTGGCAGGCATAACAGTTTCTACCTTTGTCATTATACTATCGACACTTTTCATAATTTCATCAATCTCAGCTTTCAACTTCAAATCATCTGGATCCATCATTCAATCATCTCCATTCAGAGAAATATATTGGCTGTCAATCTTTTCGAACACCCTGTAACTATTAAGAATATATTGATTTCGAATTTATGTCAAGCTACTTGTCAAAAATATTATAGGGATTTATAACTTAACCCGGATAAACCGGAACCAAACAGGCAATCATTGCATTATTCATAAAGCGGCTGCATGCAACACGCTGGAATGTTGGAATATTGGGTAATAAATAGGGATCAGATCCATTTTTAATTTTATACGAAGCAATTTTGCCATCAAAAGCACAATCCGAGGCGGACTAAGATACTAAGGTAAATCCTAAGGTTGCAGAAATTGTAAAATTCAGGTAAATGCTCTCTGGTTGTAAGCGGGCCCGGCGGGAACCCCTGAACGGTTACAAAAAAATAGGGGCCCCGATGATTTTCTGGGAACCCCTCAAAACTTATCTAACTGGAGCCGACGTGCGGAGTCGAACCGCAGACCTGCTGATTACGAATCAGCAGATCACCCTTGATTTTATTGGGAATAATTATTATACCCTTCACGGTTCTTCTACAAAAAGTTAAAATGAGACACTTTTAATACCTCAATTTCTCCATTTCTTTAAACATAAATTCATCGTGAATCTTGATATATTTCTCAGTGGTCCGAAAATTAGCATGGCCCAGGGCCTTCTGGACAGCCTTCGGGTGCATACCGTTTTCTATCATGTAGGTTGCCGCTGAGTGACGGAGATTGTGAAAGTGAACGTCCTCTATGCCGACTGCCCTTACGATACGCTTGAAATAGTGACTGAGCGTATCCTTATGAAGCTGTCTGAATACGGGGCCAAAGTCCTGGCTTCCCACGGCTTTGAGGGCCTGGGCCAACAAGCGGATATTTCTCTCTCTATCGCCCTTTCCGCTAATTCGGCAAGTTTCGCCTTTAATATCTTCATATCGGATTCGGATAATTTCTTCTCTCCGGCATCCGGTCCACAATGCGAACAGAATAATTCTCCATAACTCATAGTCGTGTTTTTTGGCATATTTTAGTATCCTGTTAATTTCAGGTTTCGTTAATATCCGGGGCAAATGCTCCCCGGTTTTGACCCGCTTAAATTTAGGAATTTTGGTCAGATAATTACCCTCAATGGCATAGTTCAGAGCCGCCAGGATGTGCCGGCGATAACTGTTGATTGATTCAGCGACTAATCCCCTTGCCCGCAAAATTTTCTTAAACTTTTTGAAATCCTTTTCTGTCAGCGCCCTAACAGATTTATCCCCTGCTATGTCTTTCAGGGTTTTCAGGGCCAGTTTGTCCATCCGGTGAGTGTCAGGACTTAATTCTTCGCGGTCTGGATCTTCGGTAAACGCTTCGGAAAGCTCTGATATGGATATGCGTTTGCCCTTATCCAATTCAATTATTTTGCCATAATGCCACTCCCTCTTAATGGTTTTGAAAATCTCTTTGGCTTCATCAGGATCGGACACGGAAAAGCCGGTGGCTTCTTTGAGGGATACCAACTGACCGTTCGGGGGGCGCTCAGATCGGGAAAACCAGATATGATAATATTTGCCGACTTTCCGGAGATTCATAGGGTATTGCATTAGGTCATCCTCCGCACAAAATCAACAATATTCTGCTCTGTCTCCTTCGATTTTGCCCTGTCCGGTTTGAAACATTGGGATTCAATATGCTTGTACAAACTCTCCATATCCACAAACCACGAATCTTTATTATCCTTTAACTGACCACCCCTGACAACCCTATCGGCAACAAGTTTTTTCAGCTTCTTTACCCCGTATGGACAGTATTTAGCTGCCTCTTTGGTACTGAGGTATCGGGCCGGGGTGATATTATTTTGGGGATTATTCAACATATTTTATCGAAGTGCCGGTAACTACGTTGCTAAAATTTTCTCCAAATCCCTCTTGATTTGCCGTGCACTTTGCCTGATTAAATGAGCGTCATGCGGAGCTTGTTTAATGAGTTTGTTAATCTCAATATCAGCTTCGGCTATCCTTACCGATTGAGTCCGGTTGAAGCCGGCGGGCGACGCACGACACGTGCTGTACCAAGATGCCGCACGAGGCGCCGGCAACGGTGACGGTTTCGGTTGCGTCTTTTTCAATCAGCGTCCAGGGAGGCGCGCCGCAATCACCTCGACCGGATGGATGCGTGTTTCTTAAAGTTAATAAAAAAGGCCCCTGGCATGGAATACATGTAAATACGCTAAAAAATGCACCCTTAAGCAGGAATTTTAGATAAGCTCGATTTCATCTATAAAGCCTTGATGCTGTAAGCATTGCATGATTTTCTGTAGGGTATGA
>JAIVWD010000009.1:0-29412 GCA_049190315.1 Deltaproteobacteria bacterium
ATCCAAAAGTTTCCAATTGTTTTATTAATATCTTTTTATTTATCGGTTTTACCAGATAACCATCAGCACCAGCCTTCATGATTCGATCTCTATTCTCTTTAGTGTCAAAACCAGTATAGGCTATTATTTTAATATGAGAGGTTTTCGGATTTTCCTTTATTCGCTCACATACCTCACAGCCATCCATTCCGGACATGTACAGATCCAAGATCATTAGATCCGGCTTAAACTGCATGGTCTTTGCTCCGGCCTCAAAACCGTCCAAGGCCTCTTCGATCTTATATCCGTTTAACGATAATATTTTATTGAGCATCTTAAGAATCTGTGGATCATCATCAACAATCAGAATCTTTTTTCCTTGAAAAATGTCAACAGCCGTGAGATGTTTCATCTTTTTCTGAATAAAAAATTCCAAACCCTCTTTTCTGATTTTATATTTACCTCCGGGAGTAAGAAATCCTTTCAGTTCTCCGGACTTGACCCATCGCCACATGGTCGTCCGGCCAACGGAACAGATATTTGCAGCCTCTGGTATTGTGTAGAAATCTTTTTTCATGAAAAATAGTTACCTCTGGAAAATAAGGCATGAAGGAAATAGAACCTAAAGAACGAGTGGAACAAATGGAACCTAAATTAAACGAAATAATTTGTCAAGAAAAAAGTGGTTCTTGAGGTCGGGATAGAAATACAAGGGAACAAAGGTCGCGGTAGACTGAAAAGGGGGACGTATTGGGATTGATGATTGTTGATTGATGACTGTTGATTGATGACTGTTGATTGATGACTGTTGATTGATGACTGATGTCTGATGATTGATGACTGATGTCTGATGATTGAAGGTATTTTATTAATTTTATAACAAAAAGACAGAGCGAAGCGATTCCACAAATCAACAATCAACAATCAACAATCATCAATCTTGACTATGATAGGTATAGTTCACAAACCGCATGCACAATTGTTATTGGCCGAAGTTAGAACCAAACCCTAATGAGAATATATTATGAAAATATCTCTTGCAAAGATAGTCGAAGTTGTCGGAGGCGGTTTTAAGGGCAATTCTGAAAAAATTATTACCGGCGTGGCCCCCTTTAATGAGGCGTCTGCTGACCATATAACATTTGCCGACAATAAAAAATTATTAAAAAGAATAGATGATACGAATGCCGGCGCTGTTATTGTTCCATCAGGCTTTGAAGAGTCTTCAAAAAATATTTTAATAGTAGATAATCCTCGTGTTTCTTTTGCAAAAACAATGGCTCTTTTTCATCCGCCTTCCAGACCGGACTATTCTAATAGTATTGATGGAATATGTTCAAATGCCTATATCGGCAATAATTTTGCATACGGAGAAAATGTTTCCATCGCTCCTTTTGTTGCGATCGGCAATAATGTTGTGCTTGGGAAAAATGTTATCCTGCATCCTAACGTAGTTATTGGAGATGATGTAGTTATTGGAGATGATGTATTAATATACCCGAATGTGACTGTACTTGAAAGATGCAGGATCGGGAACAGAGTTATAATTCATGCCGGATCAGTAATAGGAAGCGATGGTTATGGTTTCGCTCCTGACGGAGAAAAATATTATAAAATCCCTCAGACAGGTATAGTTCAGATAGATGATGATGTTGAAATTGGAGCATGCAATACAATAGACAGGGCAACTTTTGGTAAGACCTGGATTCGCAAAGGCGTTAAGACAGATAATCTCGTTCAGATTGCCCATAATGTTATTGTAGGTGAAAACACTTTGCTCGTAGCACAGGTCGCAATCGCAGGAAGCGTAATTATAGGCAAACATGTAACAATTGCAGGACAAGCGGCAATATCGGGACACCTAACCGTTGGTGACAATGTCACTGTCGGTCCTACGGCCGGTGTTGCAAAGTCTGTCCCGGATAACCAGATCGTATCCGGAGCACCTGCAATGCCCCACAGATTATGGCTGCGGGTGCAGAGAATTATACCTATGCTTCCCGAACTCAGCAAAAAACTATCTGAAATTGAAAAGAAATTAAATAAAATTGAGGAGAAACTTAGTTAAGGGTTTACAGCTCACAGTTTTTTCAATGAGCTATGCAACGACTGAAGCATTTTAACCGTGAACGACTATGCAACAGGAGAAAGATAATGAAGAACAATTATGATATTCAGAAAATAATGAGCTTGCTTCCTCACCGCTATCCATTTCTTCTGGTTGATCGAATACTTGAGCTTGTAACTGATGAAAAGGTTGTCGCCCTTAAAAATGTCAGCATAAATGAACCGTTTTTCCAGGGGCATTTTCCGGGCTCTCCTATTATGCCGGGCGTACTTATAATAGAGGCTATGGCTCAGGCGGGCGGCGTACTGGTTTTTAAATCCCTGCCAGAGGAAAAGCATGGTGCTCTTATATATTTTATGGGAATTGACAAAGTCAAATTCAGAAAGCCTGTTTTACCGGGCGACCAGCTTTTGCTTGAAATCAAAATACTAAAACAGCGAGCAAAGGCAATTAAAATGTCAGGTACCGCATTTGTAGACGAAAAAGTCGTTGCTGAAGCTGAATTTATGGCCACTATTGGAGAAAAAGTATGATACATTCAACCGCAATTATCGATCCCAAAGCTGAACTGGACTCCACCGTAGAAGTCGGTCCGTATTCGATTATTGGAGAAGATGTTTCTATCGGAGCTGGAACAATAATAGGTCCCCATGTAGTGATTGAACCTTATGTTACCATTGGGCCGGAATGTCATATATTTCAGTACGCGGCGATTGGCGCTGCTCCACAGTCATTAAAGTTTGAAGGCGACAAAACCTATGTTACCATTGGGCGTAAAACAATTATACGCGAGTTTGTTACAATTCACAGAGGAACAGGATTTGGCGGCGGCATAACTGAAGTCGGCGAGGAAAATTTCCTGATGGCTTATACTCACATCGCCCATGACTGCAAAATCGGCCGAAAAGTCGTCATGTCAAACAATGCAACACTTGGAGGACATATTACAATTGGCGATTATGCAACCATTGGAGGACTTGTAGCTATTCACCAGTTCGTAAGAATAGGTGACTATGCTTTTGTGGGAGGAAAATCCGCTGTTGTAAAAGACATACCGCCCTATGTTATTGCAGCAGGTGACAGAGCCATGCTTCACGGCTTAAACAGTGTGGGTCTGAAGCGAAGTGGCTTTTCTCAAAGCAAACTCAAATTATTAAAAAAAGCTTACAGAATTATTTTTCGAATAGGCCTTACAATAAACGAGGCTATAGAGAGAGTAAAGGCTGAAGTGGAACAGATTCCTGAAGTAGTTTACTTTATAGATTTTATTAAATCATCTCAGCGAGGAATAACAAGGTAAACAGGGATCAGGGGCCAGGGATCAGGGAGCAGGGATAAAAAGTTCATAATGTTCACTCAATGAAATCGATGACTGAGAAAAAAATCGTAAAGCGATTAACCGTAAACTGTAAACCGTGAACTGTTACCAAATTTACGAGGTCTGTAATTTATGCGGATAGGTCTAATTGCGGGGAGCGGCCAGTTCCCCATAATTTTTTCAAAAAAAGCAAAATCAAAAGGGTTTTCTGTTTATGCCGCAGCTTTTTTGAATGAGGCTGACAAGAGTCTGGAAGACCACGTTGATGAAATAGAATGGATGCATCTGGGGCAGTTGAAGCGTCTCATCAGTTTTTTTAAAAAGCACAATATAAGCGAAGCCGTCATGATGGGCGCCATTCGTAAGACAAGTATCTTTTCGGACTTTAAAGATTTAAAACCGGATATGAAAGCAATCTCGCTTTTTGCCGGTATGATCCATACACATGATGATGGAATTTTGAGTGCCTTTGCCAGAACCCTTGAAAAAGAGGGCATCAAAATAAGCGCTTCAACATTCTTACTCCCCGACATTCTGGCTCAGGAAGGATGCTGGACAAAACGAAAGCCAACCAGGTCGGAAAAAGCCGATATTGACCTGGGCTGGAAATATGCAAAGGAGATTGGACGCCTTGATATAGGTCAATGCGTTGTTGTGGGAGGCGGATCAGTCCTTGCCGTAGAGGCTATTGATGGAACTGATGCCACAATAAAAAGAGGCGGAGAACTTGGCAATGGAACCGCTGTAGTTGTTAAGGTTTGCAAACCAACTCAGGATGTCAGGTTTGATATGCCCGCTATCGGCGCGCAGACAATCAGTACCATGCATGAAGCAGGCGCAAAGGCTCTGGCTATTGAAGCAGGAAAGGCCGTGGTTTTTGACAGAGAAGAAATGATAGCATTGGCAGACAAGTTTGGGATTGCTATAGTTGCTATAAACAATAAAGATTAAAGAATTGAAGTAACACTTTAGCGCTTTGAAATATATTCGCTTCAGGTATAATACATTAAAACCATGAAAAACTCACGCATAAGATATCGTAAAGAAAGAACTTGCCACGAATGAAAATAATAGTAAGAGTTCAATAAGCCATTAATAAACAATGACAAGATCCTGCAAGGTTCTTTCTTGACGATATCTAATGCGCTCAAACAGTTTCCTGTTTTGAATGTATCACACCTGAAGCTCACGCCTATCTGGTTTGTTTCATAAAGCTAAAGTGTTACGAATAAAACGGAATAATCATGAAAAAACTTCGTGTTGGTGTAATAGGTACAGGTTATCTTGGTAAATTTCATGCTGAAAAGTATGCAGGAATGGATGAAGTTGAACTTGTCGGCGTTGTTGATATAGAAAAAGAAAAAGCCGAAAACACAGCGGCAAATTTTGGTATATCTGCATATACAAACTACAAAGATCTATTCGGAAAAGTCGATGCTGTGAGCATAGTCGTTCCTACGCCTGCCCACTTTGCCGTCAGCAAAAATTTTCTTGAAAATGGCATTGATGTTCTTATCGAAAAGCCGATAACAACAACCCTTGAAGAGGCTGACGAACTGATTAAAATTGCAGAATCAAAGGGCCTTATTATACAGGTTGGGCATCTTGAAAGGTTCAATCCTGCTGTTGTTGCCTTGCAGGATTTTGTTAAAAATCCAAGGTTTATAGAATCACATCGCTTGAGCATATATAAAGAAAGATGCACCGATGTCAGCGTAATTCTGGACCTCATGATTCATGATATAGATATAATTCTGAACTTTGTCAGGTATAGCATAAAAAGCATTCATGCAGCAGGCATACCTGTAATCTCAAAACATGTTGATATAGCAAATGCTCGTTTGGAATTTGAAAATGGATGTGTCGCAAATGTTACGGCAAGCAGAATTTCAACAAAAAATGAAAGGAAAATCAGGCTGTTCCAAAAAGATGCATATATTTCTGTTGATTTTGCAAATCATGAAATAACCGTGATCAGACAGAACGAAAAAAGTTCAAACAGCCTTATCCCGGGCATGGAAATAAAACAGCTCTGCTTTACAAAAAGTGACGCTCTGGAAGATGAGCTTAAATCCTTTGTAAAATCGGTACAAAATCGTAATGTCCCTGAAGTTACGGGACTAATGGGACGCGATGCTTTAAAGACAGCTTTAAGCATTATGAATCAGATCAGCGAGTCTAACGGAAGCCTTCTTTAGCGGTAAGCCGTAACCGTTCACTGAGTAATAAGGCACCGACTCCAACACTCCATTAGGCACCATGAAAAGGTTTTACCGTAGTCTTTTGTCAGTACTCAGGGTGCCATGGACAAACTTGTTTGTCCGTGCAAAGGGCATCAATACAAAGTAACGAAAGAGAAGAACTGCTCGGTACTTCAATGATTGCGGTTAGGTGTGTTTTTGAAATTTTTTTCTTACCAACAGTTCCCATCATTGAACAGAAAAAGGGCACGGACAAACAAGTTTGTCCATGGCACCCGTCCTGAGTCATATGTTATCTTTTTAGATTCAAGGAGCTATATGTAACCGTGAACGGTTACGGTAATCCTATGGAATAGCTTATGAAACCGAAACATATTATGATTATAGCCGGTGAAGCTTCCGGCGATCTTCACGGGTCAAAGCTTGTAAGGTCTATATGTAATAAAAACAATAAGATACATTTTTCAGGTATCGGAGGACAAGCTCTCAGGGATGCGGGAGTTGAGATCCTGGTTGATGCATCCGAGCTGTCTGTTGTCGGGATAACCGAGGTGTTTTCCAAAATACCAAATCTTTTTAAGGCGATTGCCGATGTTAAAAGACACTTAAAAAGCATTAAGCCGGACCTTGTTATATTAATAGATTTCCCTGATTTTAACCTTAAAATTGCAGCAGCCGCTAAAAAGCTCAATATACCTGTTTTATATTATATCGGTCCTCAGGTTTGGGCATGGAGACCGGGCCGCGTCAAAATAATTCGAAAACTTGTGGATCATATTGCTGTTATCCTGCCCTTTGAGGAAGACTTTTACAAAAAACACAAAGTGCCGGTAACATTTGTAGGACACCCCTTGCTGGACAATTATACTCAAAATGATCTCCGTCAGTCAGACACTTTGGAAACAGTTGGAAATGCAAATAATGAAATGCCGGTTATAGGCCTTCTGCCGGGTTCCCGTGACAGAGAGGTTATAAGACATCTTCCAGTAATGCTTGATGCCGCCAAGATTCTACAAAGCAGGCTCAAGAACATAAAATTCATAATTTCCACAGCTCCCTCTGTTGAAACAAAACACGTTGAAGAAATATTAAAAAAACATAAAGAAATATGTAATTACCAGATAGCGACAGGAGATGTTAAAAACGTCTTTAAAATGTGCAGCTTAGCTGTAGCTGCATCCGGTACTGTTACATTAGAAGCAGCGATTTCCTGCACTCCAACAGTAATAATTTACAAGGTATCTCCTGTAAGCTACTGGTTAGGCAAATTAATGGTACAGGTTAAAAATTTCGGTCTTGTAAACCTTATTGCAGGGAAAAATATTGTCCCGGAATTATTACAGGATGAAGCATCCCCGGAAAATATAGCTGATACTGCATTTAATATGTTAAATGACGCAAAAGGGCTGCAAAAGCTGAGGAAAAAGCTTTTTGAAATAAGAGACATGCTGGGTGTGCCCGGTGCTTCAGAACGAGTAGCTGAAATAGCTCTAAGTATGATGGAGAAAAAATATTAAAAGAATAAAGCAGAAAAATAAATTCGCTGAAATCAAATGGGAACTTGTCGGTATTCTTGGCAAGTTTTTAATTGATATTCTATTTTATACAATGAAGATAGAATTGAGAGGATTTGAGAAAGTAAGGCCAATTATTAACTCAAAAAAATTCATCTATGCAGCATGGCACTCAAGACTTCTGCTTTTGAACTATTTGTGCAGGGGATTGGCTGGAACCGCTATGGTAAGCGGTTCAGAAGACGGTGAATTTGTGGCAAGGATACTTAAGAGACAAGGACATGAAGCTTTTCGTGGTTCAACGACAAGAGGCGGGATTAAAGCATTATCAGGGCTGATTAAGAATATTAAAGGAAAACAAAGGCCCGGCTTAATTATACCGGATGGACCCCAGGGACCAAGATTCAAGGTAAAAATAGGAATAATCATTCTGGCAAGAGAAACCGGATACCCTATTTTGCCTTTTAGCTACAGCGCAAAGAAAATCAAGGTTTTTGCAAGCTGGGATCGCTTTATTCTTCCGTATCCTTTTACAAAATGTATGGGTATTTATGGCAATCCATTCTTTGTTCCCAAGGATGCCGACAAAAACGACTTGATGAGATACCGTAACCTCCTTGAAAAGGAACTGAACTGTCTTACCAAAGAGGCAGACAGTTGTTATAATTAAAGGCAAGATTGTGGACGAGGGAAAACATGAAGAGCTGATTTCTCTCAAGAAAGAATATTACAAACTCTATCAATCGCAGTTTAGCAACGACAAAAAGATAGCATAACAACGGCGTCCTTCATTTGCCAGTTTACACTTTTTAGAGATTATTCCAGTTTTGGCCCAAAATAAAGTAAGTTAGAGTTTAAAGTGCCTAAAATGCCTAAAATGAGCTAAAGTGCCTAAAGTTAAGGAATGCGCTTACCAGCGCTAACTGATTTTATTATAAAATAGCAAAATTTAGGAAATTTTAGCTTATTTGTCATTTGTTACTTTAAAAAGGCAGAATACCTTAACTTTAGGCATTTTAGGCACTTTAGCTCACTTTAGGCATTTGTTTTTGTGTAATCGTACATGTGTTAAAAAAGTATCAACTACTTTTAACCTATTTTGAAAGATGCCATAACAACTTAATCGATTTTCCTTCCTTTTAGAAATACTTATGAAAATCAACTCTATTATATATAAATATATTTTCAAAGAGATGATCCCTCCTTTTGTCATCAATCTTTTGTTTTTCAACTTTATTTTTCTACTGACAAAGATTCTCGATATTACGAATATGATCGTAAATTACAGGATCAGCCTGTTTGATGTTATGTTGCTGCTTATATATTCAATGCCGCACTTTCTCGAGTTTGTAATCCCCATGTCTGTTATGACAACTGTTTTGCTGACCTTCTTCCGTATGTCAAGCGACAACGAAATTGTTGCCCTTAAAGCCGGAGGCGTGAGTATTTACAAACTTCTTCCCCCGGTACTTCTTTTCTGCCTTATAGGATGTATGCTTACAGGTTTTATGACTATATATGGACTGCCATGGGGAAGGCAGTCTTTTGAAAAATTGACATATGAAGTAGCTTTATCCAATGTCAATATTGGAATGAAAGAAAGGACTTTCAATGATAATTTTGAAGGCGTTATGCTTTATATGAATAAAATCGACTTAAAGAATAAGGCTCTAATAGATATTTTTATTGAAGATCAAAGAACAAAAAACATTATAAGTACAATTGTAGCTCCAAGAGGGGAAATGTACAGCGAACCGGACAAACTCCTTTTTCACCTGCGGCTGCACAATGGAACAATTAATCAGGTTGATATTGAGAACAAAACAGTTCATTCGATAACTTTTGATACTTATGACATAAATCTTGATCTGAAAAAATCCGTCACGACAAAAAAAGGGCGAAAAGATGAAAAGGAAATGAGCATAGTTGAGCTGAACAAGTATTTAAAAGATACTGTTAATAAAGATGCAAAATACTATGCCGCACTTATAGAATTTCACAGAAAATTCTCAATTCCTTTTGCCTGTTTTGCTCTTGGTCTTCTTGGCGTTCCATTGGGAGTACAGTCAAAATCAGCAAAGCGGGCATTTGGCTTAGGGTTCGGCCTGTTTTTTTTTCTGCTTTACTATTTGATGCTGTCTGCAGGATGGGTTTTCGGCGAAGCTGGTGTTTATCCACCGTTAATAGGAATGTGGATGCCGAATATTGTAATCGGAGGAATAGGGCTTTATCTATTTGTAAGAACGGCTAATGACCGTCCTGTAATGATTGATTCGTTTCTTAATTTGTTTAATCGGCAACGCCTTGAGAAGTGAGAAGTGAAAAGTGAAAATTGAATACCGAACTCCTGAACCCTGAACAAATAACCACTTACAATTGTTTTATGTCTGTTAAAAGTTTCCCCAAAACATCAATATATAAGAGGGCAAACTCTAAGTAACTTTGGCTTATCAATTAACACGCCGAAGGCGTACAACCAATTTTCAATTTTCAATAGTCAGTTTTCAATCTTAATCCTAACCTATTAAAATTATAGTATAATGATTCATTCGGAAAACTTTTAATGTCTATTATCCATAAATACTTGACCGGAGAAATTTTCAAATGCCTGTTTTTTGTACTGGCTGCGGTCATAAGCATATATATAGCAGTTGATTTTTTTGAAAAGATTGACAACTTTATGGAAGCCGGGCTCCCTTTTTCAAGAATCCTTGTCTTTCTTATCTTCAAAATTCCCTTTATAATCGCCCAGATAATACCTGTTTGTATTCTGCTGTCAGTTATAATTGTTTTTGGGCTGATGACTAAAAATAATGAGCTGATTGCTCTTAAAAGCAGTGGTGTAAGTATCTATTACCTTTTAAAGCCGATTTTTATAATTGGCCTTATACTCAGTTTATTGCTCTTTTTCATTTCAGAGGTAATAGTGCCGATAACTATGGAAAGGGCAAATGAAATATGGCTGAAAGAGGTAAAAAAAGAATCTGCTGTTATCTCTAAGGAAAAAAATATCTGGATCAAGGGCGACCGCTTAATAACACACATAACTTATTACAACCCTGCAGAAAAAGCTATTTTTGGAATAAGCATTAATGCTTTTGATGAAGACTTCAGGCTTGTAAGAAGGATCGATGCAAAAAAAGGCTTATTCAAAGACGGACAATGGTTCTTATATGAAATTATTGAGCAAAATTTAAACCAGGCAAACAATCAGTACCGGATAAAATTACATGAAGAAAAAGTTGAAAACCTGGATTTCCTGCCTGAGGATTTAAAGAGGATAATTAAAAAGTCTGAAGAAATGAGCTTTAACGAACTTTTTAATTATATCAAAAAGGTTGAGGCTGAAGGATACGAGGCCACAATTTACAGGGTGGATCTTTACGCCAAGATTGCTTTTCCCCTTGTCTGTCTAATTGTATGCATAATTGGAGCTGGAATAGCTTTTAAAAGAAAAATCAAGGAAGGACTGCCTGTTAATGTGGCATGCGGTATAGGCATTGCGTTTCTTTACTGGATTTTTCATAGTTTCTGTGTGTCGCTTGGATATGGAGAAATGCTTTCCCCTCTGGTTGCTGCCTGGTCTGCAAACCTGATTTTCTCATGTTTTGGGATACTGATTTTACTCAACGCCGACTGATGTGACTACTCAGGTTCACGGTTCCACGGTTCACGGTTTACGGTTGATCAAAATATAAAACTGTTAACTGTAAACCGTGAACCGTAAACTATTACCTTTGGGTTTATGAATGATCACTCTGTATAATATTATACTTACAATAGGAATCACCGTCGGTATTCCCCTGATAATTCCGATTATTCTTTTGTCTGAAAAAAGGCGAAAAACATTTCTGCGAAGACTGGGAGTAAAGAGGCTCCCAGAAAACATATTATTCAAAATGGACAAGCCCATATGGATACATGCGCTATCGGTTGGAGAAGTTTTCTCTTCTGTTCCTCTTGTAATGAAGTTGAAGGAACGTTTCAGCGATAAAAGAATCGTTTTCTCGGCCTCAACCAAAACAGGTTTTGAAATTGCGAATAAGCTTTTTAAAAAAAATGTTGATTCAATATTTTTCTTTCCTTTTGATCTGCTGTTTTCTGTAAAATATATTACAGGGAAAATAGATCCAGCCATAGTTATTATCGTTGAGTCGGATATCTGGCCAAATTTTCTATTTGAGATGAAAAAACGCCATGTGCCGGTTATTCTGATCAATGCCAGGCTCTCTAATAGATCTTTTAAGGGATATAAACGTTTTTCATTTATTTTTAATAAATTATTTTTGTCTTTTGCAAAAATATGCACCCAGTCCATTGAAGATGCCAGGCGCTTCATGCTTCTTGGCATCCCTTCAAACATGATATCAACAACAGGAAACATTAAATTCGATCAGCCATATGATCCTGTTTCAGAAAAGGAAATTGAACTATTAAAACAATCTATGCATATTTATCAGCCGGTTAAAAAAATTTTAATGGCCGGAAGTACTCACGAAGGCGAAGAATCAATACTTATTGATGCTTTTTCAAGGATCAGGAAAGACTTTGCTGATACTGTTCTTGTTGTTGTCCCGAGGAATCCGGAACGTGCAAGGTCTGTACTCAAATTATGCAAATCAGCCGGATTTTCATCAATTCTTATGAAAGACTTCAAGAATATAGATAAAGACGAAAAATTTGATGTGATTATTGTTGATGTTATAGGAATTTTAAAGAGGCTTTATGCAATTGCGGATGTGGCTTTTGTCGGCGGAAGCCTTGTAGATTTAAGCGGCCACAATCCGCTTGAACCTGCTGCATTTTCCAAACCAATAATATTTGGACAATATATGAGCGATTTTGCACATATATCGCAAATGCTTGTGGATTCAGGCGGAGCTGTCCAGGTAGAAAATGCAAACAGCCTTTATGAAACAATAGCTGATATTCTCAGTGATAGCGATAAAGCCCGGAATATGGGAGAAAAAGCATTTAGAGTCTTTAACGCCAATAAGGGGGCTGTTGAAAAAACTCTAAAAGTTATAGAATACCAATTGAATTAAGTGCCTAAAGTGAGCTAAAGTATATTAAAGTGCCTAAAGTTATGGTACGCCTTCGGCGTGCTAATTGATAATCCAGAGTTGCAGAAATTACTTCTCCTTTGCGCATTGACGACTTAAGTAATCTATATAAAATGGCAGAATTCCTTAACTTTAGGCATTTTAGGCACTTTAGCTCACTTTAGGCACTTTTTACTCATCTATACTATCAAGTTATTTTTTTACGAGACCCCATATAACTTATGAACAATATTTTAAAAAAAATCGAAAGCATTATGACCAGTAAAAGGAAAGCCGGTCTTATTTCTTTCGAGTCTTTATTATTCATGCTTTCCCTTATTTACGGCAGCGCCGTTAAAACAAGAGAAGCTTTTTATAATAGAGGTGTATTAAGGTCAAAAAAACTTCCCTGTATAGTAATATCAATTGGGAATATTACAGTTGGAGGCACAGGCAAGACTCCAATGACTATTCATGTTGCCGAGCTGGTAAAACGCTTAGGTTACAAAGTAGTAGTAATCAGCAGGGGATATAAAGGGCTTGCGGAAAAAACCGGAGGAATTGTCAGTGACGGAAAAACAATATTCATGAAAGCTGACGAATCAGGTGATGAACCGTTTATGATGGCCAACCGGCTGAAAAGCATACCTGTTGTTGTAGGTAAAAACCGGTTTAATGCAGGCATGACGGCTTTAAACAGTTTTAATCCGGACGTTATTGTGCTTGACGATGCTTACCAGCACCTCCGGCTCAATCGTGACATTGACCTGGTGCTGCTTGACAGTATTTGTCCTTTCGGCAATCATCGGCTTTTACCAAGAGGCACACTCAGGGAACCGCTTTCAGCCCTGATGCGTAGTGATGCATTTATTCTAACAAGGTCGGATGTTGCTAAAGAGCCGGAAAGTACGTATAATTCCGTCAAATTAAAAAGTTGTGCAAAGGGCAAACCAGTTTTTAAGGCCATACATGTTCCATATATATATAAAGTCGTCAAAGGCGGAGCTGTTTCATCTCAAGCGATTTATGAAGATTCGTGCGCACAGGGTTTTGAATTCTTGCGTGGGCGCTCAGCATTTGTTTTTTCAGGTATCGCAAGAAATATAGATTTTTACAATACTGTAAAAGGGTTTAAGTGTAAGGTAACGGGTTGTTCAGAATTTACAGACCATCACCGGTACACGGACATAGATCTTAACATGATATTACAATCAGCAAAAGAATCTGATACCGACTTTATTATTACAACAGAAAAGGACTATGCCAGAATTGCAAACAGAATCGCATGGCCAATTGACCTTGTGGTTGTCGGCATAAAGATATCATTTGAAAATTATGACAATGAGTTCAATCTCTTTATAAAAAACAGACTTAATACAGGCTAATGAAAGATCTTCGTTTTAGACAGATAAAGCGCATACTAATCCGTTCCACCAACTGGGTTGGAGATGCTGTAATAACAACACCGGCAATCAGAGCTGTGCGCAAAAATTTTCCTGAAGCAAAGATAAGCCTTCTCGCAAAACCCTGGGTTGCCCCAATTTTTTACAACAATCCTTATATTGATAATATCTTGATTTACGATGCTGCGGGAAAACATAAAGGCCTGTCCGGCATACCCCGGTTGAGCAAGGAACTGCGAAAAGAAAAGTTCGATCTTGCCATCCTTTTTCAGAATGCTTTTGAAGCCGCCCTGATAGCTGTTTTGGCAGGAATCCCAAACAGACTCGGCTATAACACCGATGCAAGGAGTCTATTACTCACACATTGTATCCGTCTAACGCCGGCCCTGAAAAGGGTCCATCAAATCGATTACTATCTTGGAATTCTTGAAGGCGCTTCATTAAAATCAGATGGCAGACACCTAACCCTTGTCGTAACAGACGAAGAGCGTAAACATGCTGAAAAAATATTAGCGAAACACGGTATTACAGGAAAAGACAGACTTATCGGAATAAACCCCGGTGCTGTTTTTGGATCTGCAAAGCGGTGGTTTCCTGAACGGTATGCTGCACTGAGTGTTAAGCTGCAGGAATACAGCGGGGCCAGAATTGCTATATTCGGAGGACCTGGCGAAAAGGCACTGGGACACTATATCTCTGAATTAATGGGAAACCGCTGCGTCAACTTTTGCGGCAAAACCAGCCTTCGTGAAGCTGTAGCATTAATTGAGAGGTGTCAACTTTTTATTACAAATGATTCAGGTTTGATGCATGTTGCGGCAGCCCTTGATACTCCGCAGATTGCGATATTCGGTTCTACCGACCATGTAACAACCAGTCCCGGTAGTCCAAGAAGCCGGATTATAAGGGCCCCGGTGCCTTGCAGCCCTTGTCTGAAACCAGACTGTCCTATAGACCACAGGTGCATGAAAAACATTACTGTCGATATGGTATATGACGCTGCTGTAAAACTTTTAATGTAATTAACATATGAAAATACTTATCGTTAAATTGAGCGCTATTGGAGATGTTATACATACGCTGCCCTCGCTCAACGCCATCAGGGAACACTATCCTGATGCACATATAACGTGGCTGGTTGAGGAAGCTGCTTCCAGTCTTGTTGTGGGACATGAAGCCTTGAATCGTGTTATTATTTCAAAAAGAAAGCAATGGATAAAAAAAATTCTTGGGCCTGCCTGCCTGAAAAATATTAAAGAAGCGTATCAATTTATAAAAAAACTGAGAGACACAGAATACGATTTAATAATTGATTTTCATGGACTGCTAAAAAGCGGTATTCTTGTAGCATTAGCCAGGGGAAAGCGGAAAACAGGTTTCGATAAAGGCATGGAGCACATGGAGCATAGCTACATTTTTTTAAACGAGCGTATTCCTCCTGTAAGTATGGAAAACCACGCTCTTTTAAGGAATCTGATGCTTATTAATGCCCTGGGAATCAAGTCAAAAGAGATTGAATATAAAATTCCTGTTTCTGATCATACCCGTAAATTTATAGATTCTATTTTGGAACGTCACGGAATTAAAGGCCCCGGAATACTTGTTGCGATGAACCCGGTTGCAAAATGGGAAACAAAGCTATGGGATAATCAAAAGTTCGCTTTGCTTGCCGACAGGTTGATTGAAAAATATAATGCAAGCGTCATTTTTACCGGAAGTCAATCAGATAAAAGCACAATTAAAAATATAATGTCCTTTATGAGTAAAAAAGCAGTAAATCTTGCAGGTAAAACAACGCTGAAAACACTTGCGGCACTTTATGAAAAAACAAAATTTCTTATATCCACAGACACCGGCCCAATGCACATGGCAGCAGCAGTTGGTACACCTGTAATAGCTCTTTTCGGGCCGACAGCCCCATGGAGAACCGGGCCTTTTGGATCAGAACATAAAATTCTGAGATCAGGGCTGAATTGCAGTCCCTGCTTTAAGCGACAGTGCAGTACAATCGACTGCATGAAGCAGATAAGCGTAGAGCAAGTACTGGATGCGGCAAATTCTATACTTTAGCAATAAATGGTGATGGCTTCATAAAATGTCAAAATCCAAAGGCCTTTTCGGTCAACCTCATATTACATATCAGAATATATTGATGGAACAGATCTCTACCGCCTGATTACTTCTGATAAATCAAAAAAAATTGTAACTACTCAGGTGGATAGGCTGAAGGCTGAAGACTTTTAGGGAAAAGACTCCCAGAAGCCAATATTTTCTTAAAGCGGTCGGAAATTTTGTCCTAAACATAGAGAATAATACTCAGGAATCATCTGTTTCCTTCAGCCTTCAGCCTTCAGTCTAAACACCTGAGTAGTTACCAAACTTTATAGTAGCCGGTAAAAAGCTGTATATTATTGATATAGAAGGCATGCGTAAACATAGTTGCAGATGGAGTTTAAGAAGATCACTAAAACGTGATTGCAGGCGATTTATGAAAAACTGGAAGGATATACCAAAAGTTGCAAGGGCCTTTCGAGGTATATGCATCTCCACCCCGTTAAATTTTCGCTTTGGGAAGCGGAGGGAATTTTCATGATCAAACTCGCTCATTTTGAATATGTTATTATTGCGGTCTATTTAGTATTTGTTCTTTTACTGGGGCTCTGGAAGGGTCGTAAAGTGAAAAACCTGAATGATTATGCCGTTGCAGATCGTTCCTACGGTTCCCTGATAATATTTATGACCCTGTCTGCGTCTTTTATCGGCGGAGGTTTTACAATCGGCAATGCCGAGAAAGTCTTTATATTCGGGATTGCAAATATCTTTTGTCTGTGGGGCTTCAGCCTGAAAGAACTCCTCGTTGCTCGCTTTATTGCCCCGAAAATGCACCATTTTCCTGATGCCATTTCGGTCGGTGATGTTATGGAGAAAAACTACGGCAAGCCCGGAAAGTTTATTACAGGCATATTTTCTGTGTTTTTATGTGCCGGTATCCTGGGTGCCCAGGTGGGAGCAATAGGCTACATCTCCAACATTTTTCTCGGTATCCCGGTTTTATACGGCATAATTATAGGGACAGGCATTGTGATTGCCTATGATACCGTAGGGGGAATGCGTGCTGTTGTTGCCACGGATGTCATGCAATTTATGATGCTTGCCTGTGGAATACCTCTCACCCTTATTATGGGCATACAGTATGTGGGAGGAGTCGAGAAGGTTCTTTCAGAGATTCCTGCCAATCACCTCTCTATTCTGGGCAATATGAGGCCGCTTGAGTTTCTCTCGCTTTTTCTTACGTTCCTGCTTGGTGAGACCCTGGTGCCCCCCTATGTGCGCAGACTCTTTATTGGAAAGGATCAGGTCCATACTGCCAGGGGCACCTTCTGGAGTGGAATATTTTCCTTTCCCTTCTTTTTTATCGCAGGTTCCATAGGCATTATCGCTCTGCTTATTAATCCTGGCCTGAATGCCAACATGGCCCTGCCTGCCGTGGTAGGGACTGTGCTTCCGGTTGGTCTGCGGGCACTGGTTATTGCAGCCATTATCTCGGTGGTTATGTCATCTGCGGACTCTTTCTTGAATTCTGCATCCGTGGCTTTTATCCAGGACATCGTTCATCCCCTCAGGAAAGAGCGACTTTCCGAGAAAAAAGGGCTTTTCTATGTAAGGCTTTCAACCGTTATTACCGGTGCACTGGCCATTGTCTTTGCGGTCAAGATAAAGAGCATTCTGGATATCTTGATCTATGCCTATACTTTTTGGGCTCCGATCATTCTCATCCCTCTTGCCGCCACATTGCTTGGAATAAAGTCCGGAAAAGTCACCTTTTTCATGAGCGCCTTTGCAGGTATCCTGGGTGTGGTTATCTGGGACTATCTTCTCAAGACTCCAGGAGGATTCAGCGGCCTTGTATTCGGGGTCATTATCAACCTGGTGGTGTTTATTATCTCCCATAATTTCGAAAAGCGCTGATAGATACGGGTGTCAAAGCTTGAATTATAAATTTCTAAAATATATTGAAATGATTATAAAATATGACACTTCAGTATGCAAAACCAATTCGTAAAAAAATAAACTTTTTTTTCATGGCTCAATCTGAAGAACAACACATCTGAAAAAGGACTTGTCATTTACAGAGGCGAAGATGTTATTGGAAAAAGATCGGCTGTCAGAGTTATTCCCTGGTGGAATTTATAAAAAAGGGGAATAACGGGGATTTCAACACTGAGCGAGGTTGTTCTTGAAAGAACTAACAGAAATTGATCAACAAATAAATGCAGCAGAAAGAGAATTGCGAGAACTTGAAGATAATAGGTCTCAGTTGCTGAAAAAAATTAAATGCTTAAAAAGTCTCAGGGAAAAAATATCTCAAAGAGGTAATTCATTAGTATATGGGAAAAATAGGTTAACAAGCAGGTCAAACCAGGATCATAAAATAGCTCTTTTTCGTTCTTTATTCAAGGGGCGAGAAGATGTGTTCCCAAAAAGATTTGAAAGCGCCAAAACAGGCAAAAAAGGATATCAGCCGTGTTGTCGAAATGAATGGATAAAAGGTATTTGCAGAAAACCAAAGGTAAAATGCGCTGACTGTGAAAACCGTGACTTCATACCGGTAACTGATGATATAATAAGAAATCATCTCATGGGCACTGATGTATATAGCGGGTCTAAACGGGATTATACTATTGGTATATATCCATTATTAACAGACGAAACATGCTGGTTTTTGGTTGCTGATTTTGACAAAGAAAACTGGATGGATGATGTTTCAGCATATCTGGAAACCTGCAAAACATATAATGTCCAGGCAGTTCTTGAACGATCGCGTTCAGGTAATGGAGGGCATGTATGGATTTTCTTTTCTGAACCTGTTCCAGCCAGTCAGGCAAGAAGGCTTGGAGCTTTCATTTTAACGGAAACAATGGACAGGCGGCCTGAAATCGGGCTTGATTCATATGATTCCTTCTTCCCAAAACAGGACACAATGCCGAAAGGTGGATTCGGCAACCTCATTGCGCTTCCGCTTCAAAAGAAACCGAGAGAAGAGGGCAACAGTGTTTTTCTGGATGACAGCTTAATGCCATATCAAGACCAATGGGCATTTCTTTCAACAATTAAAAGAATGTCGCTTTCAGAAGTTGAAAAAATAATAAACCAGGCTGAAAACCGTGGAGGAATCCTTGGTGTCAGGATAGTGGCAACAGATGAAGATGACATTGAACCATGGCTTGAGCCGCCATCAAGGAAAAGAGAAGTCCATGTTACCGGCCCGCTTCCTGATCAGATAAAGTTGGTTCTTGGAAATCAAATCTATATCGAAAAGGAAATATTGTCACCATCTTTGAGAAATCGATTAATTCGCGTAGCTGCATTTCAAAATCCTGAATTTTATAAAGCACAGGCAATGCGCTTCTCAACTTTTGGTAAACCTCGAATCATTAATTGCTGTGAGGATTTTCCAAAGCATATAGGTATTCCAAGAGGATGTCTTGAGGAAATAATATCGCTACTTGAATCATTAAAAATTAAACTCCGGTTAATAGATGAACGTTTTCATGGAGAACCAATTGATGTTAAATTTATCGGCAGATTACGACCGGAACAGGAAAAAGCGGCTGAAGCCATGCTTAATTTTGATACCGGTGTTTTGTCTGCATCAACAGCTTTTGGAAAAACTGTGATCGCAGCATATTTAATTGCTAAACGAGGTGTAAATACATTGATACTTGTTCACAGGAAACAATTGCTTGATCAGTGGGTAGCTCGTTTAAGCAGTTTTTTAGAACTTGATCCAAAAAAGATCGGTCAAATAAGCGGAGATATACGCAAACCTTCAGGAGTCATTGATGTGGGAATAATTCAAAGCATTAGTAAGAAAGGGACAGTGGATGATATTGTTGGGGGATATGGACACCTTGTTGTGGATGAATGTCACCATATTTCAGCGAGAAGTTTTGAAATCGCAATCAGACAATGTAAAGCAAAATATGTTACAGGTCTTTCAGCTACCGTTATTCGCAAAGATGGACGTCATCCTATCATTTTTATGAACTGTGGTCCTGTAAGATATAAAGTCGATGATCGCAAACAGGCGGATAAGAGACCATTTAATCATAAAGTAATTGTACGATCTACAAATTTTCAAATACCTGAACTACTGATAAACAAAGAATCTCTTATGATTCATGAGCTGTATGCTGCATTGATAGTTGATGAAAAACGAAATCAAATGATTGTTGAAGATGTTGTAAAGGCTGTAAATAAGGGGCGTATTCCAGTTGTCCTGACTGAAAGGCGTGAACATCTTGAGAAATTGAAATCCTTACTTTCTTCAAGAGTAGAAAATATTTTTGTAATGAAAGGCGGAATGGGGAAAAAGCAAAGAAAGACACTGGCGGAAGAAATGAAGGCCGTTGATGATGAAAGAGTTATTTTAGCCACTGGCCGCTATCTTGGTGAAGGTTTTGATGATCCCAGACTGGATACCTTGTTTTTAACACTTCCTGTATCATGGAAAGGCACGGTGGCACAATATGCCGGCCGGCTTCATCGTTTGCATGATATGAAAACAGAGGTAATTATATATGATTATGCGGACTTAAATGTTCCGATGCTGGCAAAAATGTATTCAAGACGGGTGGCTGGATACAAGGCAATAGGATATGAAATAAATGAATAGTATCAGGCAGGTTGCGACAGAAAAAACGTAACCGTTCACGGGACATATAATCTATATGGAAGATTATTTCTGTGATAAAGGGCAGTGAAATTGGCTGAGATATACGACAAAGAAACAATACCGCGATAAACTCAAATTCCAGAAAAAAGGCCTTATGCACGACTTACTAAGCGGCAAAGTCAGGATAAGGATACAAGGAACGTGAAGCTTGCTTAAAGGGCAAAAATAAGGTTAAAATTAAAAATAGGATAATTGATATGGCGGCTCCAATTCCAACTCTAATTTATCACCTTACTCACATAGATAACTTGGCTTCTATCAGCCAATCAGGAGGTTGCTTATCTTTTAATCAGAAACAAAATCAGGGGATTGATCACGTTGATGTTGCATACAAAACCGTTCAAGTCCGCCGTGCACAAACATCAGTACCCTGCGGTTCTGGAGGATATTTACACGACTATGTGCCATTTTTCTTCGCTCCGCGTCCGCCAATGCTCTATGCAATTTACAGAGGGTATGTCGAAGGATATGAACAAGGACAGGCCCCTCTTATTCATTTAGTTACGACAGTTCAGGCTGTCAACAATAGCGGTAGTGAATGGGTTTTCACAGATGGGCATGCGACTATGGCATTTTCCGATTTTTTTGACGATCTAAAGGACCTTAATGAGATTGACTGGAAGGTAATGGAATCGCAATACTGGAATGATACACCAACGTTACCCGACCGAAAGCGCAAGCGACAGGCAGAGTTTTTAATTAAAGATATTTGTTCCTGGGAATTGTTTTCAGAAATCGGTGTCATAAACTCAAGAATGGAATCAAGGGTGAAAAGGATGCTTGAGAACAGCATGCATCAACCAACAGTTCAGATACACAGGGACTGGTATTATTAAAAGGGGGAATCATGATTAAGCTTATGCAAGGCAACATGCTCGAGGCCGATGTGGAAGCCCTTGTTAATACCGTAAATTGTGTGGGTATTATGGGTAAGGGCATCGCCCTCCAGTTCAAGCAGGCATTCAGGGATAACTTCCATGCATACGCAAATGCTTGCAGAAAGGGAGAAGTTAAGCCTGGACGCATGTTCATCTTCCCCACCAATAGAATGTTCAACCCCAAATACATCATTAATTTCCCAACAAAGCGGCACTGGAAGGAGAAGTCCAAGCTTGAGTACATTGAGCGAGGACTGAACGCTTTGGTCACGGAAGTCCGGCGCTTAGGAATCAAGGCCATTGCCATACCTCCTTTGGGTTGTGGCTATGGTGGGTTGAAATGGCCTGAAGTCCGGGATCTGATCGAAACCGCATTCGATCAATTGCCAGATGTTCAGGCGCTCCTTTTCGAACCCAGAGGGACGCCCGAAGCTGACTCAATGCCTATAGATCCCAAAAAACCGGCATTAACGCGTGCCAGGGCACTTTTCATCAAGCTCCTTGAGCAGTATGCTATTCCTGGTTATCGGTTGAGTCTGCTGGAGATTCAGAAACTTGCATATTGCCTTCAGGTGGCCGGAGAACCGCTTCGATTGCAATATATCAAGCAGAAGTATGGGCCTTATGCTGAAAATCTCCATTTCGTGCTTCAGCGATTAGAAGGGCATTACATTCGTGGATATGGCGACCGTAGTATCAAGGCATCTATCCGACTTCTAACCAGCGCCAGTGAGGAGGCTGATACGTTTTTGGCAGATGATCCGGAAGCCTTCCAACGCTTAGAGAGAGTGAGGAAATTGATTGAGGGGTTTGAAACACCATACGGTATGGAGCTCTTATCTTCCGTGCACTGGGTTGCAGCGGCCGATGACGAGCCTGCTCAAACCCCGGAGCATGCTGTGGAGCGGATTTTTGCGTGGAATGCCCACAAAAAAAAGACTTTCAAAGCCACCCATGTCCACAAAGCCTGGCAGCGTCTTGTCGAACAGAACTGGTTACCAGTTGCCCCATTGCGGTAGAGAAGCTATTTTGAGATTTTTTCGTTCGCAAAAGGTATGAGCCCAATCCGAAAAACTCAAACAAGCTCGCGACCTCTTGCTGCCGCGGCTGATATTCTTAAGCCTCCCCAACGTAGAAATGGCGATTGAACGCGTGGCCACGCGGGTAGCGCAGGGCGGCCACGATGTGCCTGAAGCGGTCATCAGAAGAAGATTTGAGGCCGGCATGCGCAATTTCAATAAAATCTACAAAAGTCTGGTTGATGCGTGGACACTTTATGATAATTCAGGGGAAGCGCCTGACATGCTTGAACAAGGAGGCAAAGCATGACCGAAGAAAAACAAAAAGTAACAGACGCCGATCTGGAAAAAGTGGAGGCTGCACTGCTCCGGGCAGCGCTACGGGCGCGGGAAATAGCCCGCCAGACAGGCACGCCTCTGGTAGTTTACAAAAACGGACGAATCGTCAAAGAACTGATTGAACAGAAGAGCAAGTGAGCATTGTTAATGAAGCCGCAAATATCGTTCTTGGCTCTCCATAAACTGTTTTACAAACAATCCATGAATTTCTCTGCGAAGAACTCCACCAGTTTTTTTGTTGAAATATTTGGATCAAAACCTTGAATTGTGAATTATAAATTTCTAAAATATATTGAAATGATTATAAAATATGACACATCAGTATGCAAAACCAATTCGTAAAAAGCTGCGGGAGCCGGCCGGTCTTGCGCATGAGAGCTAATTGAGCAGGGCCATGAAAATGCGTGCATGGAAACGTGTCTTGAACATGGAATGCAGAGAAAAAAGGAGTCGTTATGTTGCGAGGTTGGGTTATTTTGTGAAAATCCAAAGTTTAACTTGAGATATTCACAAAAATAAGATATATTTGTATTATGATTAAACGCGCTATTTCAGAAGAACTGCTTGACTGCTGTACCGAGTATCCGGTTGTTACCGTGTTTGGCCCTCGTCAGTCCGGGAAAACAGTTTTGGTCCGGGAAAACTTTCCAGATAAACCATACTACTTACTTGAGGATCCTGACACCCGTCAGGCGGCAGAGATGGATCCCAGGGGATTTCTTGGTCAAATGAAGGAGGGCGCTGTTCTTGATGAAATTCAGCGCCTCCCTGCCTTGCTTTCGTATATCCAGGGTATCGTGGATAAAGCTCAGCAACCCGGCATGTTTATCCTGACCGGCAGCCATCAGCCGGATCTGCACAGAGCAATAAGCCAATCCCTGGCCGGCCGTACGGCATTACTTACCCTGTTGCCGTTTTCCCTTGAAGAACTTCAACAATTTCAAACTGAATGGGATGCGTATGACTTGATAGTCAAAGGCGCTTTCCCCAGGCTGCATGAAAAAAACCTGAAGCCGGAACGTTTTTTCAACGGTTACCTGCAAACCTATGTAGAACGCGATGTCAGAGCCTTGATAAGTCTTAAGGATTTGAATCGTTTTCAGCAGTTTCTAACTCTCCTGGCAGGGCGGATTGGCCAGGTAATCAATTATACCTCGCTTTCCAATGATACTGGAGTTTCTGCAACGACTATAAAGAACTGGATTAGTGTGCTGAAAGCATCATATGTTGTTTTTGAGCTATCGCCATTTTTTGAAAATATCAGGAAACGGGTCGTTAAATCTCCCAAACTCTATTTTACCGACACTGGGCTGGCGGCTTTTTTATTGGGCATCAGGACAGCCGAACAAGCCGCCCGTGATCCTTTACGCGGCGGGCTGTATGAAAATCTGATTATACTTGAGATAATGAAATACAGGCTTAACCAGGGAAGGCGGCCAGACCTTTATTTTTTTCGGGATACTCATGGCGGTGAAGTGGACCTGCTTATTCGTGAACAGGGGAAGCTTTTTCCTGTGGAGATCAAATCATCCGTCACCTTTTCCAAGAGTTTTCTCAAGGGAATTGAGCGATTTCGCAGTTTGACATCCAACTGTCGGGCTGATGGTGCAGTCTTGTATAATGGTGAACAACGGTTTCAGGTAAAAAATGTCCATATTTTTAATCTATTGAAAGATCAAACTGAGCTGAAATCACTGTTTTTCCCAGCTACTAATGAACTCTATCAGAATCAGCCCACCTAAGTAATATGTAAAAATTCAAAGTTTAACTTGGGATTTTCACAAAAATATCAGGGCTTGGTCAAAATCTTGAATTGTGAATTATAAATTTCTAAAATATATTGAAATGATTATAAAATATGACACATCAGTATGCAAAACTAATTCGAAAAAAAATAAACTTTTGCAAAAAGATATTGACAAATCCAAAATCATACTTTAGATTTGGTTCATGATCAGAAGAAATCTTGAAACTTCAATTAGAATATATTCCAGTCAATACCCGGTAGTTGCAATAGTCGGCCCAAGACAGAGCGGAAAGACTACATTAGCCAGATACATGTTTCCTGGCCATAAATACCTGTCAATGGAAAATCTTGACATTCGCCATATGGCACAGGATGATCCACGCGGTTTTCTTGACGATTATGGGAAAAATCTTATACTTGATGAGATTCAACGCGTGCCTTCTCTTTTTTCATATTTACAGGAAAGAGTTGACCTGGATGAATCCCCTGCCGGCTATGTCCTTACAGGATCCCAGCAATTTCTTCTCATGGAAAAGATTACCCAGTCCCTTGCGGGCAGGATTATAACGTTTCAATTATATCCGTTTTCTTTCAGTGAGCTTTATGGGGCAAAGCCGGATAAAAATATAGATTCAATATTCAAAATCAAACAAATAGATATCAAAGGCGTAGAAAAGATTGATATTTACAGGATGATTTTTACCGGAATGTATCCGAGAATTCATGATAAAAAACTTGATGCAAGAAAATGGATTGAAAATTATATCCTCACATATATCGAAAGGGATATTCGCAGCCTTGTAAATGTTGATAATTTGAAGCTTTTCGAAGATTTCCTGAAAATCTGCGCATCAATGTCAGGTCAGCTTATCAACTATACATCAATTTCAAATTCTATCGGTGTGTCACAGCCCACTGTAAAAAAATGGCTGTCGCTGCTGGAAACAAGCGGTATCCTTTTTGTTCTTCCCCCACATTATAAGAATTTTAAAAAGCGCATTGTAAAAACCCCGAAACTATATTTTACGGATACAGGAGTTCTTTCGTTCCTTTTATCAATCAGAAACCCGGATGAACTGATAAGTCATCCTCTTTGGGGAAATATCTTTGAAACTTTTATTATAAGCGAGCTTTATAAAAGAGTGCACCACACGGGAGAAAAACCCCCTTTTTATTTCTGGAGAGATAAAACCGGAAATGAGATTGACCTTATTGTTGATATCGGTTCAAAACTGCTGCCCATTGAAATAAAGGCCTCAAAAACATACAGCCCGAAATTGAAAACAAACATTTTTTCATGGCTCAATCTGAAGAACAACACATCTGAAAAAGGATTTGTTATATACAGAGGCGAAGAAGTTATTGGAAAAAGATCGGCTGTCAGTGTTATTCCCTGGTGGGATTTATAAAAAAGGAAAATAAAAATGGATATTGAACAATCTTTTGAGATACTTGAATTGGACCGCGGTGCATCGACAGATGAGATCAAACAGTCCTATAAAGATATAGTCACTGTTTGGCATCCTGACCGGTTTTCCAACAATCCCCGTCTGAAACAAAAGGCTGAGGAGAAATTGAAAGAGGTGAATGTAGCATATGACACATTGAAATCCTATCTGTCCTCAGAACAACGGATGGAGCCAAAACAGGAAAAGGCCCAACCAGATGCCGCACCATATGATAAAACAGAAGCTGTGGTTGAAGCGGGCACAGGCATTGCTTTAAGCCTGTGGTCCTATCTTTCTTCATTATTTCAAAGTGTAGTGACAGATGTGAAGACCGGGATGGAGCAAGGGAGCTTGGACCAATCGCAAAGAGGCGCCGGAAGAGGCAGAAGAAAAGACAAAGGTATGGGAAGGCGTGGTGGAGGTAGAGGAAAAGGTCGTGGCTGATCATCTATGAAGATTAAATCGGTGATAGGTAAAAGATATGCACATAAAGGATTGGCCTGAAGGAGATCGCCCCCGGGAAATGCTTTTGGAGAAATGCCCGGATGCTCTAAGTGCTGCCGCACTGCCGGCTACTTTTTTGAGAACCGGTAGGCAGGGGAAAGCGGGCTCAACGGGTTGATGATGACAACATCTGAGGCTTTGTTGGGCAAAAGTTCTCTTTGAGATAGTCTTATGGAACAGGAAGAACGCTCGACTTCCTTAACAGTCATAAAAAATGAATTAAGAACTGGGAAAATACATGGCAAAAGCCAAAAAGAACAACAACACCGAAGAGCCGATTGAAAAACAGCTTTGGAAAGCAGCCGATAAGCTCAGAAAAAATATTGATGCCGCGGAATACAAGCACATTATTCTGGGATTGATATTCCTGAAGTATATTTCTGATGCTTTTGAAGAGTTATTTGACAAGCTGAAAAAAGGTGAAGGCGAATATGCCGGGGCCGACCCGGAAGACAAAGACGAATACAAGGCAGAGAATGTATTTTTTGTGCCGGAAATTGCCCGCTGGTCTTATCTGCAATCCAAAGCCAAATTGCCGGAAATCGGCAAAGAGGTTGACCATGCTATGGATGCCATTGAAAAGGACAATCCTTCGCTTCGGGATGTGTTGCCGAAAGTGTATGCCAGGGGCAACCTTGACCCCACCAATCTTGGCGGTTTGATTGACCTTGTGGGAAACATTGCTCTGGGTGATGCCAAAGCCCGAAGCGCCGATGTGCTGGGGCATGTGTTTGAATATTTCCTTGGTGAATTTGCCCTGGCAGAGGGCAAAAAGGGCGGCCAGTTCTATACCCCGCGAAGCGTTGTTGAATTGCTGGTGGAAATGCTGGAGCCATACAAAGGCAGGGTGTTTGACCCCTGTTGCGGTTCCGGTGGTATGTTTGTTCAGTCGGAAAAGTTTGTGGCCGACCATCAGGGCAGAGTGAATGATATTTCCATTTACGGGCAGGAGAGCAACCAGACCACCTGGCGGCTGGCAAAGATGAATCTGGCGATTCGGGGCATCGACAGTTCCCAGGTGAAATGGAATAACGAAGGCTCATTTTTAAATGACAGTCACAAGGATTTAAAAGCCGATTATGTGATTGCCAATCCGCCCTTTAATGACAGCGACTGGAGCGGCGATCTTCTTAGAAAAGACGGCAGATGGAAATACGGCACACCGCCCACCGGAAACGCCAACTATGCCTGGATACAACATTTCCTGTATCACTTAAGCCCCAGCGGCCAGACCGGTTTTGTTCTGGCAAAAGGAGCCTTGACTTCCAAAACATCCGGTGAAGGAGAGATCCGCAAAGAACTGATTGAAGCCCGCCTGGTGGATTGTATCGTCAACCTGCCTGCCAAGCTGTTTTTGAATACGCAGATACCCGCCAGTTTATGGTTCTTGAGCCGCAATAAAGCCAACGGCAAATTCCGCAACCGCACAGATGAAATCCTCTTTATTGATGCCCGCAACATGGGTCATTTGATCAACCGCAGAACACGGGAGTTTTCCGCGGAGGATATACAAAAAATTGCCGTTACCTACCATGCATGGAGATCCGTAGGGGCAGACCTGCGTGTCTGCCCTGATTCAGACGAATATCCGAACAATCAAAACGAGGGCGAACACGCACAAAACGAGGGCGAACACGCAGGTTCGCCCCTACAGGAATATATCGATGTCAAAGGGTTCTGTAATTCCGCCTCCATTGAACGGGTGCGGGAACTGGATTATGTGCTGACACCGGGACGGTATGTGGGATTGCCGGATGATGAGGATGATTTTGATTTCAATGAACGCTTTGCAAAACTAAAAACGGAGTTTAATGAGCAGTTGAAGGAAGAAACGAGATTAAATGCTCTGATTGCTGAGAATTTAGGGAGGGTTAAACTGCCATGAAGCAAGCTCTAATCCAAAATAAAACCTATTATAGCTGGCTCAAAGAACTCAAACACAAAGTTCGATTGGTTCAGATAAAAGCGGCAGTTAAAGTTAATTCTGAGCTGTTGCAGTTTTACTGGGAATTGGGGCAGGATATTGTAGATAAACAGAGAAATGCTAAATGGGGCGATGGCTTTTTAAAGCAACTGAGTATCGATTTATCATCAGAATTTCCTGATATGAAGGGATTTTCTTTGAGTAATCTTAAATATATTAAGCAGTGGTATCTGTTTTATTCGCAAGAAATTGGAAAAAGCCAACAAGCTGTTGGCCAAAAACCAATTGCGAAACAAGCTGTTTCGCAATTGGTTCAAATTCCCTGGGGGCACAATATTGCCATCATTTCCAAATGTAAAAACCTGGATGAAGCTCTCTTCTATATTCAGAAAACCATTCAAAACAACTGGTCAAGATCTGTTTTGACTCATCATATTGAAAGTAATCTGTTCAAGCGTGAAGGTAAAGCCATAACTAATTTTAAGGCGACATTGCCCGAACCGCAGTCAGACTTGGCAAGAGAAACACTGAAAGACCCTTATAACTTCGATTTTCTGACTTTAACGGAAAAACACAACGAAAAAGAGCTGGAAAATGCTCTGATAAACCACGTCACCAAATTTTTGCTGGAACTGGGAGCCGGATTTTCTTACATCGGACAACAATACAAACTGGAAGTTTCCGGTGATGAGTTTTTTATTGATTTGCTGTTTTATCATGTCAAACTGCATTGTTATGTGGTGGTGGAACTGAAGGCGGTCAAATTTAAACCGGAATTTGCGGGCAAGCTTAATTTTTATGTATCAGCTGTGGATGGAATTTTAAAATCAGAACAAGATAACACCTCTATCGGTATTCTTATCTGTAAATCGAAAAATGATACGGTGGTGGAATATGCTCTGAAGGATGTTCATAAACCTATTGGGGTGAGTGAATATATAATCACCAAAAATCTGCCGGATGAATTTAAATCTTCTCTGCCAAGTATTGAAGATATCGAGGCGGAACTGAGTAGAAGAGAAGACGCCTGATGCAGAAAGAAAAATTGATACCGTCTCATCATGATTTTAATTCCATCGAATTCGAGGGGTTTAGAAATGTAGGGACAGATCTGCGTGTCTGCTCTGATAGAAACGAATCACAGGAAAAATTACGATGAGTCAAAAAGAAATATTCCATTTTACAGTCGGACAATTAGTTGAGATTTTGAAATCCCTGCCACAGGATTTACCGGTATTGACCAGCGGTTATGAAAATGGTTTTGAGAATTTTTATCAACCAAGTATTATTAA
>JAIVWD010000010.1:0-28832 GCA_049190315.1 Deltaproteobacteria bacterium
GAGAAGCCGTAATTGACAATCTTGAGGTACGTTTTGAGGTTGTCCCGAAGTCGATCGTGAATAAATTAAATGAAATATATGATCCCTCAATTTTGAAGATCTTTCGCAGGAAGGCGGTGAAAGTAAATTCCCTTGAAGAATTTGAACAGATCATCGATTTAATGATGAAGTAATGGCGTCCTTTCGGTAAGCGTTCGTGGACAAAAAAAATCATGGATGGTGTGTAAGGGTCATTAACTATTAAATATTCTTGAGGTAATTTAATTGACAATCTTCGGTTTGCATTGTAGCGATAACTTTTTGTAATATATGACTTTATTAGTTTCCGTTCAGGCACTAATTGCAAATACTCATATCCCAATTTTTCGTAGGTAGATTTGATCTAATTCTATCCAGATATAATGATTTCAACAGGTTATTCCAGCAGATATGAATTAAAAATGGCCAAAGTCGAGTATAAAGAAGCAAATGAATTTTGCCAAAAAAAGGTCTTGAAGTAAAAACAATGCATGTAACAACTACACCAGCAAGACCAGCTCAATTAGGCTCAACCGAATTGCAGTTCAAGTGTGTAGCACCCGACGGAACCGCACAGCCTCTTGTTAAAGAAGCAAACACAGTTATCGAAATTAGGAACCGGTAAAACAAGAATATGCCTAAAAATGCATAACGAGACACGGGGTCTCATTAATTCAGCTATTAGGTTAAAGAATAATCACCACATCAATATCAGGAAGAAATAAATGAAATCACTATTATTTATTATTTTTGTGCCAATAATCATTACTGCATGTGCCACTAGCTCAGGGGTTGTACCTATAGGAAATAACAAGTACATGATCTCTGGCTCAGAAAAAGGCTTTGATACAACAGGTTCTAGAGTAAAAGCTGACGCATTAAAAGAAGCAAATGAATTTTGTTCATCTAAAAACAAAAATATAAAAATCATAAAAGCAACACATAAAGACATGGTTCCATTTAAGTCAGACGCACAAGCCGAAGTGGAATTCGAATGTGTTTCTAGGTAATTATTTATTAACCAATAATGAGAAACAATATAAATAAAAAACCTAACAATCACATCAACCCGACAACCTTGACCTACGGCCTAAAAAACAGGCCTTCGGCAAGTTTGCCGGTTATGTAGGGGTTATGTGTGAGAATTGTTATGAGGAGCAGATGACAACCAAAAGGAACAGGGAATTGCTTAAAATCGTCCTCGACAATCTTCAGACGGTCTTGGATTCTTCACTTAAAGCTATACGAACAGGTTATGATGAAACAGGAAAATTCGTAGCCACCACCCCTTTGGAAAGAACCTCTGTTGAGATCTACGACATAGAAGTATTCCGGTCGGCAGCTGCGGTGACATCCACGATTGATAGACTGCAACAAAACATAAAATACTTAGAGAACTACCCAGGTGATATTTGCGAGAATGGTTCTGCTCATACACAATATGACTGGGTCCAATACCATTATAGCTTCTTCCTTGCGAACTTTGTCAGCATACCTGATCTTTTGCTGATTACAATTAATTCTATTTTCAATCTGGGGAACCCACAACGAAACTGTAAACGCCACATTATTCTGAAGAATGCTTGGGTTAAAGAAACTGATATCCCTAAGAAAATGAGTGAAGTTGAGTCTATCGTGAAACCATATCGTGAACCTCGAAATGTACTTATTCACCGCGGCAGAATGCCAGATCTACCACAAAATGCCGAAAATTCCATACTTCACTATCTCAGCTTCTTCAATATCCCGCTTAAAGCAAAAGATGATTTTATGCCCTCGGATTTGTTGACAAAGGCATGGGAGCTCGAGCTACCAAGAATCAAATACTCTCTTCTCTCTGAAGTAGGGAGAATCAATGAAGCCGTGAAGTCAGTTTTCGAAGCCCTTTTACCTTACTATTTAGCTGCAAGAGGGAAATACACGAATGAAAATGGCACATAACATTCGGCTTCACAAGGACCGCTCATACCTCGCGGCCTGTGAGCCGGGGCGAACCCCCCAACTATAAGGTTTACTATTAAATGAGTTTAATTGAACAATATCTTCAGAGAAGTAACGATATTATTGGAGAACGCACAGAGACTGAAGGACGATATGATAATGAAGTAATTAAGTGGCTTAAGAAATATGGAAAAATAAGAAAGGCCATTAATAAAGCTAATAAAAAATATCCTGATGAAGCTTTGAAATATGATGAATCCAATATCAATGAAATTGCCTCTCATTATGAATATATTATGCAGCACATTGAAATAGTTCAAAAAATTGGTCATTAATTTTTATATTTGTTTTAAAAAAATATGCAAATTGGTATAATCAACCAATGTACCTGACAGCAAAAGCCGGTGGTCTAAAATGGTTATGTGAGTTTTAAGATCATTAGCATCATTTAGAAATATCGTGGAAGCTTTTGTTGCAGTTGATTGGCACGAACTTCAAAACAAGGATTGATTGTGGGAAAGAAACTGATACCTGATGAAATACGAGAAAAAGTTTCTGTAATTGTAGAAAAATTCAACCAACAGGAACTTAAAACGACAGACGTTTATTACATTGCAAGATTTCAAGGAAGATATCTTTATCTTGACCGAATAGCATATGGTAAAAAAGAGCCTGTTAGCCGTATGGAGTATTTTAGAGAAATTGATGAATGGGAATTTGCAATATTTAAATGGAGCACAGAAACATATGATCCTGAAGAATGCTTTTTTTCTGGGAGTGAACTGGTTGATGGGACTGTTGAAGGTGCAATGAGAGCTGGTATGAGAGCATATCCAGTATAACAATTGGCTGCACCTAACGCCAAAAGCCGGCGCATTTAGAAATTATGTAATTCTTTGTAAGGTTTTGGCTTATTAGAAATTTTGTGGAAGCTTTTGGCGTAGGTGAGCCGAAGCTGGAGTTAGGACAGATGTCGCACTTCGGACTTATACTGGATAACCGGAAATCCAATTGGTTTCCCAATTTGTGAAGAGGGCCACAATGCGTATTCTCCTATTAGCCTTTGTCTTATTTACTCCTTGCGAAATTGGTCTCGCACAGAGCGTAAACTCTGTTCGACCAGTTACTTCGGCACACGATTCAGTCGCTGTCGCAAGTGATACGGTTGTACTGGCGACACAGCCGGACACATTGGCAAATTCCGCAAAACCCGAGATTCGTAAGAACGAATTCCACGCTTCCAGTACAGTAGTGAGTAAAGGCGCTCCGACAAAACAAGGTGGGCAGAATCCGTGGAACAATTTGTTTCCGGTTGTGGTTGGCGGACTGTTGGCGATAGCTGGAGGAATTATCGGTACAATATTTAAAGTGAAGTATGCACAACGTGTTAAACTACAAGAAGAAATCGCGTTGAGAAAGGTCGTGGTATTTCAAGCGGCATATTCGAAATTAAAAACGCTCGAATCCTTGCATGGCCAAGGTCCGGAAGGTAGTGCGTTCAAGGAAGTCATGGGCTATGAGGGGTGGTTCTGGGAGAACAGATTGTTTTTTCCAGGTGAATATGCGCAGGTATGGATAGAATTGAAGCAAGCATTGCGGATCTTGTGGCGCCGCCAAAAGCATGGGGATCGCGCCGGAACTACTATTCCGAAACTAGAATCAGAAGTAGACAACTTAATCGCCAAGGCGATTGATGAGATATACAAAGAAACGAAAACCAAACGTCTGGTTGCAAAGAAACTCAAATTCTAACGCGGTTGAAATTGTGACCCAGCTAACAAAAGCTTGCACAAGACAAAGCCGTTTGTCACTGCCCTTGCGGGGCAAGGGCTGCGCCAAGCCGTCTTTGCAGGTGAAGCCAAGCCAACCTTCTGCCTAAAAAGGAAAGATTATGCCATTGTTACAAGCAAATTTAATCCTGGATAGATGCCCACATTGTTCAGTGGCAAATCCCAATTTAGTACGACAACATAGGTTGAGAACTAAAAGATAAAGGATAGATAGATGAGAATTTTGAAACAGTTGATATTGGTTTTGTGGGTATCTTTCCTATCGGGATGCTGCTGGAATGCATGTACTAATAAAGCCATGCATCAGCCTATGCCCCGAGTTTCTGAAGAGGCTACCCATGCTACATTTGACATTAAAGATAAGAGGGGGAATCCTGATGTCCTTCTGGCAATGGCTCTTTCCGGGGGAGGGAGTCGTGCAGCATATTTCTCGGCCTCAGCCATGCTTAAGCTCCAGGATGTCTTCAATGATATTGATATACTCAAAGAAATTGATGTCGTTTCCTCTGTGTCCGGCGGTTCTTTGCCTGCGGCGTACTATTGCATAAGCAAAGACTCAAAGGAAGATAAGGTAAGGTCAAACCGGTACTGGAACGAAGGTATCGTAAAGAAGCTGATGTCAATAAACTATCAGGGTAAGTGGATTGGCAATTGGTTCTGGCCATACAACATTTTCCGTTACTGGTTCACTGCATATGACCGCTCGGACATAATGGCGCAAACGTTTGAAGACAACCTGTTCGATGTCAGTCCGATAGGATTCGAATTGAAGTTCCGAGATCTAAACCCTGAAAGACCCTATCTTATCATAAATGCTACAGATGGCACGGAAAATATTGGGAAGGAGAAACATTTCGGCGAGTTATTCACTTTCACTAAAGAGGACTTCAGCAATAAGTTGAATTCCGACATCAACAGTTACTCTGTTGCCCGGGCAGTGATGGCATCCGCTGCCTTTCCAGGTGCGTTCAACTACATGACCTTGATGGACTATCGGAATCCTAAAGTGAAAGATGAGCGATATCTACATCTTTTCGATGGAGGTAATTCTGACAATCTAGGGCTCAAAAGCATTAAGCGAATCCTTTTTGACACGAGAGATAGATATAAACATTACATCGTAATTCTCATAGATGCTTATAAGGAAAAACAAGGAATCGATAGAAACAACTGTGACCCTCGATCGTTATTCAGTTATGTGGTGGACTTAAATTTCATGGATACATTTGATTCCTTGCTTGACGCGAATCGAGAGAATTTACTTGATCAGTTTAAATCACGTACCTTTAATATGGGAGACAACAAAACTTATACGATTGGCAACTTAACCTTCTGGCATGTAACTTTCCAGGATATTGACCCAGGAATCAAAGATGATATTGGAACGGAAGAAAAATCGCTTAAAGAAGCGCTCAACAGGATTCCAACTTCTTTTAGTATTGACGCAAAAGACACGAAGCGTATTGATAGAGCTGTTGATTTACTGATTAATGAAGATAATGTTATACTTAAGGAAATCAGGGACCGCCTCCTCGGGAAACAAGGGAGATATAGATAACGGTTCTGACTTGCCCTATTATTCTCATTCGTATGCAATAATGCGCGAAAACAAGTCGGGCTTTTAGGCCCGCTACAACTCTACGAGTCGGGAGGAAGTTATGGTGCAGCACCGCAAGTTTATGGATCTCGCGCTGGACGAAGAGGGGCTACACACGCCCGACGGCGTGCTGACGCTGAACGGGATCACGAGAGCCGACATCATCAGGAACCGCACGCGCGACTACAGCGGGAGTGGATACGATACCTCAGGGGCAGGGATTCTCGGCGGCGCGTTGCTCGGCGGCGCTATCGCAGGTCCCCTCGGGGCCATCGGAGGGGGTCTCTACGGCTCGACTGCCAAGCGCGAGAGCAGAAACGGCGGTATCATGCGCACGACATCCGCCACCCTCATCTTCGAGTCGCCGGACCTGGCTTACTCCACCAAGGTTTCGCGAGATCGAGTCGAGGAGGCGCAAGCCTTCGTAGCCGCCGTGAAGGGCGCGGCTGGACTGTGACGGCCTCGCGAACTTAAAAGACATTTTAATCTCTCCTCATTCCGCCCAGGCCAGGAAGAAGTGGTCAGAGCGGTGCTGGAGGGGAGAGATGCCGCACATGATTCAGCAGTTTTACGGGTTGAGTTCCCATAAATTTACTTGATTTTTAAATACTTATGATTTATCAGATTGTAATTCAAAATTAAATCAGTATGCAGACGATTGTGTTATTTTTTGTGAATGGGCAAAATTTCGACATAAGGAGAGGAATATGAACAGGAAATTCGTTGTATTTTTCTTGGTTTTTTTTCTGGTCTTCAGTTTTCAGCAGTTCGTGAGCGCTGATGATCTTGATTTGTTAAACGATCTGGATCAAGAAATCTCAATTACAGAAGAGAAATTCAGCGATGATCTTGATCTTTTTGGCGAATTAGAGGAATCGCCGGCTGAGAAAAAGTATGATCAATTTAAGTGCTTCACCCAAATCGCCAATAACTTTGAGGGAAGTCTTCAATTGCGCGGCCATCTTTTCTACCGGGAAGCGAAAGACAGGGAAGGTCTCGATAACAGGAATCCCGTTGGAGAGGCTCTCCTGAGATTTAATACGTGGACAGGCGATGATACGTTGCGTCTGGATCTTTCCGGCTGGTTGGAAGCGGGAAGTCAAAAAGATACCTATAAAGGTATTTTCCGGTGGTTTCAGGATAGGGACCGCCATCGGCACTACCTGGAATTAAACGAACTTTATTTTACTCTTTTCCAGGATGACTACGACGTAATGATAGGTAAAAAGATTTTCCAGAACGGAATTTCGACACTTTACTCTCCTGCCGACAGATACCGCTTTACGGATTTGAATGATCCGCTGGATCCTAAAGATTTTGGCATGTGGCAAACGAGGCTGGATTATTACATTGAAAAATTCACCATCACGGCAGCCATATTTCCCATATTCAATGCCGGCAAGCGGCCCAGTGAAGATTCACGCTGGTCAGGCGATACGGGAGATTATGACATTTATGAAGAAGATTTAGATACATCCGGCAACGAAGTCGAAGAAGATTACCCTTCTATTTCAATTCATAACGTCAGTTATTTTATCAGGGCCAAGACGACCTTCCGCGGCTGGGATTTATTCGCTTCTGCTTATCACGGTCTCAACCCCTATTATGTCCTGAGGGAAGAAACCCGTGGATCTAAAAAAGTGACCATCAAGGAGAATGTAAAGGTAGGCAACTATGCCGCTGGTTTTTCAACGGATTACAAAAAGTGGGAGTTCCATGGTGAATGCCTGTTCAACTTCAGCTATGATGGAAAGGACGATCATTATATTAACTACGTTGGCGGTTTCACATACACTATTGATGAATTGGCTAAAAAGATCTTTCTGGAAAAAATTGACGTAACCATTGAATATGCGGGAGAAATAGTAACAAAAGAACAATATGCTGATAATTATACTAGAAGTTCACAGAAAAGCAGGTTGGGGCAGAATAATATCTTCACACGTATTAATTTTAAATATGATGAAGATTTAAGCTTTCAGTATATTTTAGATTTTGAATTTGATCCATCAGGTCGATACAATAAAATCCAGTCCAAATATAAAATCCGGCCGGGGCTTGAATGGATGATCGCTGCTGAATTTTTTAACGGCAAGGATGACAGCTACTATGGTAGATGGGCGCGGAATGATCGGCTTATAACCGCCTTAAAGTATAGCTTCTAAGAAATTTCCATTAGGCATTTATTAAACTGCAAACCTTTTTGAGGACACGTAATGGGAAAACTTAAAATGAAAGATGAAGACAAGACAAAAAAAGAGCTTATTGATGATTTTGTGAGAGCTAACCGAGAACTGAAGCAATACGCTGATTTGCTCGACGTAATACCCGATATTGTTTACAAAGTAGATAGTGATGGGCATTTTGTCTATATAAACGGCACCATCAAGTTTATGGGCTATTCGCCTGAAGAATTGATAGGGAAACATTTTAGTAAGATAATTCATCCTGATGATATTGCATCTGTGAGCCGTTCCAATGTTTTGAAAAGATATAAGGGATCAATAACCGGAGATAAGAACGCACCAAAACTCTTTGATGAGAGAAGGACCGAAAAAAGAGGAACAAAACACCTTATTGTTAGATTAATACAAAAGGGCTGGGAACGAGAAGAAGATTCGAAGAATGTAGAAAATTCAAAAACAGTGTATGTAGAAGTGATGGCGAGCGGACAATACGATAAAGCGGTCAGCAGAAAGGATAAGGCTTTTATTGGAACTGTGGGCGCCATCCGCGACATAGAAAAGCATAAATACGCCTATGATACGGCGCCTGTTAATGATAGCGAGATAAGTCCCGGAGAAATATCTTCGTCCGGCCCAGATGGTATTGACGCAGATAGCCCTGACAGAAAGCATGAGGGTACAGTCGGAATCATAAGAGATATCACTGAACGCAGAATATTTGAACAACAGAAAGCAAAGCTTGAAAAACGATTGCAGCAGGCCCGGAAGATGGAAGCACTCGGACAACTTGCAGGCGGAATCGCTCATAACTTTAACAACCTCCTTATGGCAATCCAGGGAAATACCTCTTTGATGCTTTTGGAGACTGTTTCCTCGCATTCACATTATGCAAGGCTAAGGAGCATTGAGGGGCAGGTTCGAAGCGCCTCGAAACTTACCGCTCAACTTCTTGGTTATGCCAGGAAAGGAAGGTATGAGGTCAAGAGCCTTGACCTTAACCGGGTGGTGGAAGAAACCTCAGAGATTTTTGGTAAAGCCAAAATGGGGGTTACGATTCATAAAGAGCTTGCTGATGGGTTATTTGCCACAGAGGCGGACGAGTCCCAGCTTAAGCAGATCCTGCTTGATCTGTATCTGAATGCTGCCGAGGCGATGCTGGATAGCGGGGATCTCACTGTGAAGACCTCAAACGTGACCCATGAAGACATGAAGGATAAGGAATACGATCCAAAGCCGGGAAACTATGTTTTACTGACAGTTACCGACACGGGTGTTGGCATGGATAAAAGCACTATGGGGCTCATCTTTGATCCCTTTTTTACAACTAAGCACATGGGCATGGGCACTGGTCTTGGCCTGGCTGCTGTTTACGGTATCATAACCGGCCATGGCGGATATATTGACGTGGAATCCAGGAAGGGGCATGGGAGCACCTTCAGTATTTATCTCCCTGCATCGGGAGAAAAAGCCCGGAAAATTCTCAGAACTACAGATGGAATCACCAGGGCAACCGGAACAGTCCTCCTGGTAGATGATGAAGACATGGTTCTGGAGGTAGAAAAAGAGTTGTTGGAGACATTAGGCTACGAGGTGCTTACAGCCAGAGATGGAAAAGAAGCTGTCGAGATTTATAAGAAAAAATGGGACAATATCGACTTAGTCCTTATGGATATGGTTATGCCGAATATGGGTGGCGGTGAGGCCTATGACCGGATGAAGGAAATTAATCCGCGTGTAAAAGTCTTGCTTTCAAGTGGCTACAGTATTGACAGAGAAGCGAAGGAGATATTGGCACGAGACTGCGACGGTTTTATACAGAAGCCCTGTACTATAAAGGAGTTGTCTGAGAAAATAAGGGAGATTGTGGGCTAATTTTCAAGCTCTTCCAGTTTCTTTTCGAACTTAGCCTGCTTTTTTTCCAGAGAGCCTGTAAGCTTTTCCAGCTCGTCAAAAATGCGGTCTATTTCAGACTGGCGCTTTTGAATGGACCGGGAAAACTCGACAATTTTTTTACCGTCCTGGTTCTGAGATGCTTCCTGCATAGCCTGGTTAAGCTCTGAAAGCTCATCTTCAAATCTTTCTATAGCATTTTCCGCCTTTGTTAGGCTTTGCTCTATCGGCTTGAGAACTTTTCCTCTTTCTGTGACTATCTTTGAGCGTCTTTGCCGGAGTTCCTTTTTCGTCAATTTTAAAACAGCTTTTTCCCCTTCGGGCTTCTGCACTGGACCTTCATGTTCCCATCCGACTTTTTCAAGAAAATCTCCATAACTCCCGGCAAATACTTCAATCCGGTCATTCCGGAAAACAATCATGCGCCGGGCAAGGGCATGCAGAAACATTTCGTTGTGGGTAACCATGATCACAACACCGTCAAAGCTGTCGATTGCAGCCAGCAGCGCATCGCACGATTCCATATCCAGGTGGTTGGTCGGTTCATCAAGCAGCAGAAGGTTTACCGGTGTTACAAGAAGCTTGCCCAGCATCACTCTGCTTTTTTCACCCCCTGAAAGGACACTGATTTTCTTTAAAGCATCATCGCCTTCAAACATCATGGCGCCGCAGATATTGCGGGCCGACTGCCTGTCAACATCAGAATGTGAACTCAGCATCTCCTCTTCCACGGTTCTTGTGTCAACCAGGCTTCTGATGTTGGTTTGCTCAAAAACTCCTTTTATGATCCGGGGGTTGTATGTAACCTCACCCTGTTGAGGGGTAATGGCTCCTGCAAGAAGTTTAAGCAGAGTTGTTTTGCCTTTCCCGTTTTTACCCACAATACAGATCCGCTCACCAGATCCGATGGAAATGTTAAAATTCCCTATAAGCGGTTTGTCAGGCTGGTATGAAAAGGACACATCTCTGGCCGTCATCACATGTTTTCCCGAAAACGGGCTGCTTTTAAAGGAAAAATCAAGGGACTTGATTTTATCAAGTTTTTCCAGCTTTTCTGTTTTCTTAAGGGTTTTAATCCTGGACTGAACCATGTTCGCAAGTCTCGCTTTGGCTCTGAACCTTGATATGAACTGCTCAACTTCTTTTCTGCGCCGCTCGTCGTTTGCGCGGGTTTTTTCGTATATCTCCTCATCCTGGGCGAGCTGGGCATAATATTTTCCTGTATTTCCTGCGATTTTGCGCACCTTCCTGCGGTGGATGCCGACCGTATGGGTGATGATCTTGTCCATGAAGCTTCTATTATGCGTAATGAGCATTACTTCATGCGGCCAGTTAAGCAGAAAACGCTCAACCCAGCGTATGGATGTAATGTCAAGATAATTGGTAGGCTCGTCGAGCAGAAGCATGTCCGGCTCAGATACAAGCACTTTTGCAAGATTCAGGCGAACCTGGTATCCGCCTGAAAACTCCAGCGGGTCTTTTTCCATGTCGGCTTGAGAGAAACCCAGACCCGCAAGAATTTTCTCAACTTTCCAGCTATGATCGTATTCCGATTCCGGAAGGCCTCTCATCCCTTCTCTGAGCACGGTTTTTTCTGTAAATTCTATCTGCTGGCGAACATAGCCAATCCTGTAATTCCTGGGTATGGCAATAGCCCCATTCTCCATTGATTCTTCACCGGTCATGAGCCTGAACAGAGTTGTCTTTCCGTGCCCATTCCTTCCAACAAGCCCAATCCTCTCACGAGGATTGATCTTAAAACTGACTCCTTCAAAGAGTACTCGGTTGCCGAAGCTTTTTGTAATATTTTCTACGCTGATCATTTGTAGTATGCCTTTAATCGTAACTACTCAGGTGGATAGGCTGAAGGCTGAAGGCTGTTAGAAAAAAGCGCATTTAAAAGCCATGTTTGGTGCAAGAATCAGATATTTCCGTCAAAGTACGGCAATCGTGTTCTTCTGACCCCTTCAGCCTTCAGTCTAAATAGCTTCAGCCTGACTACGTGAGTAGTTACTCCTGATGTAAAACAGCCTGTGGAAAAAAAGATATGGATTGAGGATTTTTAATATGATAAATTTCATAAAACATCCAATAATACTAAGTATCTCAATTGCTGTTGCATTTTTTGGTCTTTATGCCTTTTCTGCAGCAATGACGATGAAAAGCAACTGTTTATCATGTCATGATGATGTTTACCAAAAAGGCATTAAAAGTTTTTATCTGCATACACCGTTTGTAGATAAGGAATGTACTACATGCCATTTGGGGCAGGAGAGTACGCTAAGTAAACGGGGTAAGATAATCATCACAAAAGAGATTGCCGTTCCGATCATTTTTTCCGGTTATTCTTATCTAAAAGAAAATAATGTTTTAGTTGAAGATATTATTCCGGAAGCAACTTACGACATTAATATTACTGTTGAGGATCGGATAGGGCGTACACTGGAAAAAAAATATACGGGGATCACTCCGGCAAAACTGCAGGATGCAATGACCGATGACATGAAGTCGCCGGTGATATCCGGCATAAATATCGGCCCCATAAAAAAGGAGGTATTTCTTGAGACAACCATAGCGTGGGAGACTGATGAGCCGTCAACCTCTTGCGTAGAGTACGGGTTTTCTGATCAATATGGCCAGCTCGCTTCAAAGGATACAACAGCCCTGACAAAGCATCATACTGTAACCCTGTACGATCTGACAGGCGGAAAGAAGCATCACTTCAGAGTAAAATCGCGAGATGTTTCAGGCAATGAAGCTGTTTCAAAGGATTATGTTTTCAATGCAACTGTTTCACAAGACTCGGATGATAGAGCAACGGAAAAAAAGACTGAAGAATTGGCGATTGCAAGTCAACTCGTCTTTGTGCTTGGTTCAAAGCTTGGCATATATGTTGAAACCACAACGCCCGCAAAAATGACTGTTGAATGTATAAAAGTAAAGACGGCAAGCGCTAAAACTGAGCTTTTGGCTTCACCGGCCGCAAGCCCTGATGCTCAGGAATCTATAAATGATCAACATAGATATCTGGTCACAAAGGAGGAGCTTGCAATCAAAGGCTGTCACAGATGTCATCCTCCCGATATTCTGGGTGTATCGCATCCGGTTGGAGTAGCCCAAAAAGGGGGAACAAATGTGCCGGATTATTTGCCGACACTGGAAGGCGGGGTTATCACCTGTGTTACGTGCCATGAAGTGCATGGCGGAAATCGAAAACATTTTACTCGAATGGATGCCACAAAAGATCTTTGCAACACCTGCCATAAAGAATATTAAGTAGTGTCTATCTGCAAAACGAGACCGGCGGCGGCCGAAAGATACCATTTGTGGATGGACACTTAAATAACCGCTTGATTTTTTTATGGACGGCCATATAAAAATTGGAGGTATTATGCCAGCTTCAAAAAAGAGTTTCAAGAGGAAAAGGTTTTTTAACTTTTCCATAAAAAAAAGGTTGCAGCTTCGAATGTTGGTTAAGATATGGATCATTATTTTTATCACATTGCTCTTGACCGGCATTATCTTTTACTTTTACAGCGACATAAATGTTGGGAAATCTTACCGCCTGTTTCATGTTAAGGCAGATAACTTTTTAGACTTTCTTTTTCCGGTACTGCTCACCGGCTTTTTTTCAAGTCTTGTTCTGGGTTTTTTAGCGGCTGTTTTCTTTCCCTATGCAATTGCCGGCCCAATTTATCGAATAGAAAAAGAGCTTGTTGACATCGGCAATGGTAATCTGAAAAAGAAAATAAAGATTCGCAAAGGAGATGAAGTCGAAGACCTTGCGGATTCGATGAACATAATGGTTGAAGGATTACGGGCCAAGATTAAAAAGATGGGGGATATTTCCGGGCATATAGACGAGCTTGTCGCTCAGGCTTCAGGCGAAAATGTTGATGATATCGTAAAGAAAATCAGGGCGGAAAATGCAAGCCTTCAGGAAGCTGTCAACATCTTTAAGCTATAAGTTAAGCGATTTTTTGCGAAGAAATGTGCCGAGATCTTGATGCAGCAAGGTTTGCGAAAAGCGCAGGCATACCAATGGATATGTCGGGACTTTTCGCAAGTCCGCATGTGCAAGAGATTGTTACAGGTCGAGTAAAAAATCGCTCAATTTAGTAAAAGGATTATAATGAAAAAACTATTTGTATTTGTTTTGTTCGTATTTTGTATGGGTGGAGTTGTATATATGGCTGTGCCTTGTTGCGCTGCCATGGATGCAGCCGTTCTTGCCGAAGTCAATGGCGAGGCCATTAATAAAGATGCTCTTCAGAAAAGAATTAAGGCTATTCACAGGAATAAGCCGCAAATCCGGCCTGAAAAGGGCGCCGGCGGCATCGAGGTTCTGGATATTGTTGAAGATATGATTGATGAGCGGCTCATAATCCAGGACGCGTACAGGGTGGAACTTGACAGGTCTGCTGCTTTTATAAAAAATATTGAATCTTTCGTGACTACCCAGTCTGTCATCAGATTAAGAAAAGAAGTGGTCCTTGATAAAATCAACATCAGCGATCAGGATATTCTCGACTATTTCAAAGAACACTATGAAAAAGATGGGCCGACCCCTGAAGGGATGTTTAAAAAGGTAGAAAAACGAATCGAAAAAAACCTCCGGAAAGAAAAAGAGAAAGAGTTGTCTGATAATTTTATTTCCGAGCTAAGAAAACAGGCGGATATATGGATTGACAGGGACCTGATTAATCTGCTTGATCCGGAAAAGAATTATACCGGAAAAAAGTCGGTGGTGGCGAGCGTAAAGGGTGATATGATTCCACTTGATAGTTTTCTTTATGATATGAAACAGGCATCTCAAAAACGGGCCAGGATGTATGCTTTGTTAAAAGACAAGGAACAACTGGAAAAAATGCAAAATGATTTAAAAAAAGAAATTCTGGATAGCCTGATCACATACAAATTGATTGAGCAGGAGGCTTTAAAGCGCAATTATGCCAAGGACTCTTTATTTATGAACAAGGTTAAAAGGCGTAAAGAGAAACTCCTTATCAATGAATTTAAGGCAAAGATAATCTATCCCCTGATAATTCCAACAAAAAATGAGTTGACACAATATTATGAAGACCATATAGATGATTTTAAGCAAGGTTATGAAGTCTGGTTCAAAGATATGATTTTTAAGACTCGTAAAGATGCTGAAAAAGCTCTGAAAGAATTAAAGCAGGGAGCGAGCTTTAATTTTTTGGCAGCTCAGGTGTCGGAAACATGGAGACCAAGGCAAAAGGCTGTATGGGTTAATGCTGATTCCTTTTCTCCTGCAATCAGGAAGGTGTTGAACCGGCTGGAAGCAGGTGAGATCAGCGAGGTGATCGCTGACAAGATGCAATACAAGATCATTAAATTAAAGGGCAAAAGAGGAGGAGAGCCCATAGAATTTTCCAGAGTCGTCGATAGGCTCAAAAAAATCGTAGGGCAAAAGAACTTCGACAAAATACTCTCTAAGTATTTGGCGGAATTACGGGATGTCTCTACAATCAGGATCAACAAAAAAGCCCTGAAACTCTTAGAAAAAAAATACGGGCAAGAATTACCCAAAAAAACTAAAACACAGGTTAGCCCATGAAGAATACGAAGCTGGCGATTTTATATTTGTTATCGATTGTAATGATCATTGGAGGCGTTGTTTCTTGCAAGAGCAGGGTGTCAAGGCAGCTTGTAAGGAAAAAATGCGTCGAGTGCCATCAAAAAAAGGTCGATGAGTTTAAAAAGGCAGGGGTTGTCCATAAGCCTCTAAAAGACAATGAATGTGAATCGTGTCACAGGCCTCACGGGGTGATCGGGGGCGCTTACTTAAAGGTGAGCGAAAAGGAGCTGTGTTACACCTGTCATAAAGAGATGAAGAGCGTGCTTGACAAAAAGCATCTTCATGCCCCGACAAAAAAAAGAGAGTGTTTAAGCTGTCACAGTCCACATTCGTCCGAGAACAAAAACCTTTTAAAAGGCAAGGGAAATAATCTTTGCTTTATCTGCCATAAAGAAGATGCCTATAGCAGAAAGGTGCAGCATGCGCCCTTATCCGACAAGGGGTGTTTGACCTGCCATGATGCTCATGGTTCTGATTATGAGAAATCGCTTTTTGATTCAACGGATGCTGTTTGCAGGAAATGTCACGATTTTAAAAAGCCCGGTTTTGTCAAAAGCCATTCAGGTTATAAGCCGGAGGGAAATACCTGTGTCTTCTGCCATACGCCTCATTCTTCTTCAAATACAAAACTGCTTCGAGAATTTGTGCACACGCCACTTGATCAGAACCAGTGCAAATCCTGCCACAACCTTCCTGAATCAGAGCGCCCCTTAGGTGTCAAAAAAATAGGAGCAGACCTCTGCTATGAGTGCCACACGGAAAACCGGATAGCATTTGCAAAGGCCCACGTCCATGACCCGGTCAAAAAAGATAATTGCCTCTCATGTCACAGCCCCCATGCCACGGATAACAAAGATGCAACGCTTCTGCCTGATGGAAAGCTTTGCTATTCGTGCCATAAGGAAAGAGAGGAGTTGATTAAGAAACAGCACGTTCATAAGCCGGCGGGAGAGAACAATTGTACATTCTGTCATAATCCCCATGCATCAAACAACGATTATGAATTAAAAGAGACAGGCAAAAACCTTTGCTACCAGTGTCACAAAAAAGATGATTTTACGCAGCCGAATGTTCACAGTCCTGTTAAAAAAGGAGACTGTGTTACCTGCCACGACCCCCATGCATCGAATCACAAGTTTGAGCTCAGACTTGCTGAGATCGAGCAGTGCTATACGTGCCATCAAAAAGAGAAGATGCTCTTTGATCGAGTTAATGTTCATACTCCAATAAGGCTCGGACGATGTGTGGTCTGCCACAGCCCCCACTCAACAACAGGGGAAAATCTTTTGATCCAGAAAAAAAACGAGCTCTGCTTTAATTGCCATAAGGATATGTTCGATGAGATAAGTGATGGAAGTGTTCATGAATCTTTTGCAAAGGGCCGATGTTTCACATGCCACGACGAACACGCCAGCGACAACGATTTTCAGTTGATTGAAGAAGGAGCGGATAATTGTTATGGGTGCCACAAAAACATTCAGACTCTTTCTCAAAAAAGCAAACATACCCACATGCCGATAAGAAATGGAAAATGCACATCCTGCCATAATCCACACGGAAGCAAAATAAAAGGGCGGTTAAACAGGCCGGCAGGAAGCCTCTGCCTGTCATGCCACTCCGGCCTGGCGCTTAATATTGAAAAGGATGAATTTCAGCACGCGCCGGCAAAGGAAAGGATGTGTTTGAAATGCCATGTGCCACACTATGCAGATATTGAAAACTTGCTTACAGGCGAAGGAGTGAGCCTTTGCAAAGGTTGTCACAATCTCAATAATCCGGCTATGGCGGATGCCCACTCTGGAATCGCCATCAACAAGACGGATTGTATTGGTTGTCATGAAACCCACAGTGCGAAGAACAAGGGCCTGATGCATAAGGTACTGCACCCACCGTTTAAGGAAGGGAATTGCAAAAAATGTCATTGATTGTAACAGTTAACGGTTGACGGTTGAAAACGGTTACCATTAATTAAACCTAAATTGAGCTAAAGTGCCTAAAATGCCTAAAGTTAAAAATCACACATTCTTGTTTTATTTGATATTTTTCGTGGTATTCCTGTTGTCCATGACATCTGCTCATGGAGCTAATACAACAGACACGAAGGTTGGCTTTAAAAAATGCATGGAATGTCATCCAAAGATTCAAAAGGAGATGACTCAAAAGGGGCGGCACGAGCCTTTTAAAAAATATCAATGTTCAAGCTGCCACAATCCACATACCTCAAATCACGAATATCTGGCAAGAGATGAGATCGGCACGCTGTGCAAAAGCTGCCATAAAGGCAAAAAAAGGAGCTTTGACAAAAAATACAGCCACCTTCCTTTTGAGCAAGGAGAGTGTTTGAAGTGTCATAGCCCACATTCATCAAAAAATCCAAAACTATTAACGGCAAGAGGGGAACGACTCTGCTTCGGCTGCCATGACGACAAAGAGATGTTTTCAAAAAAAAATGAGCATGATCCTGCCAGGAAAGGCAATTGTTTAACTTGCCACACCCACCATACGTCCGATTATGAGGAACTGGTTGAAAAGAGTCCTGAACGGATATGCGTGACTTGCCATACGGTCACGAAAAAATCTCACTTTAATTATCCTGTACAGGGCGCTGATTGCATGTCCTGCCACAATCCCCACGGATCGAATCGCAGCAAGCTGATCAAGGAAAATTCACACAAGCCGTTTGCCGGCAAGAAATGTACTAAATGCCATAATCCAGCCGGATCAGCGGATCCACTGGGCATGAAAAGCAAGGGGATATCGGTCTGCACTACCTGTCATCCATCGGTTAAAGAGGATTTCAAGAAAGTCAACACCCATGTGGGAGAAGGCGTTTTTTGCACAGACTGCCACAGCCCGCATGCTTCGGATGAGGCTCACCTGAAGAAGGCAAAAGAGAAAAAAATATGCACTGCCTGTCATCAGGATACAAAAGCGCGCTTAAAAGACAAGAATAACAAATACAAGCACCCCTCAGTTATGGAAGGAAAATGCACCGACTGCCATCGTCCCCACGGATCCGACTTTGAGCTGTTGTACAGGACTGATGAAATTTCCGCGTGTGTTGATTGCCACAAAAGGCATGCCTCGTTTACCCATCCTGTTGGAAAAAGCACTATTGATCCGAGGTCCAAGGGAGAAATTACTTGCAGCACCTGTCATAACCTTATGGGAAGCCCTCATGATTTTGCTTTGAGATTCGATCAAAAAAAGGAGTTGTGTATTCAGTGCCATAAGGGGTACTGATGTAACGGTTGATCAAAACATTACGGTTTCGTAAAAAGTCACATCCTAATTCATTGCGAGGAGTGCAACGACGAAGCAATCTAATAAATACAGGTGGTTACCTCTTCATCAAAACATAATTCGTAACTACTCAGGTGGATAGGCTGAAGGCTGAAGACTGTTAGGAAAGAACGCATTTTGAAGCCATGTTTGGTGCAAGAATCAGATGTTTCCGCTAAAGTACGGCAATCGTGCGTTTCTGACCCCATTCAGCCTTCAGTCTAAACAGCTTCAGCCTGACTACGTGAGTAGTCACCATAATTTCATTAAAAAACTGTGAACTGTTAATCGTGAACGGTCACAACGGCCTAAAGGTGGTAATTGTGTATAGAAAGATCAATTTTGTTATTCTGCTTCTGTCCTTTTTCCTGATTATGCCGGCAACAACGCTTGGTGCCGGAAAAGTCCGGGTTAAACACCTGACATCAATCACCGGAAATGATGAAATTGGCCGTTTCGGCCCGCTTGGCGGAGTTTTTTTTGATGAAAACAAAAAAAGGTTGTATTTTACAGATACAACCAATAGTCGGATTCTCGCATTTGATGATGATTTTAAATATATCTCGGAATTCACCGGCGGAGGCGCTCTATCGTCGCCGACAAGTATAGTCAAAGACAGCAAGGGTAAATTTTTTGTAGCCGAGCCTGCAAAGGGAAAAATCCTGGCTATTGATATCGGGAAAAAATCCGTCAAACCAATCGATTTTTCCGCTGTTTCCGGGGCCAACCCGGTTTATACTGGCAATATGGCTGTTGATTCAGAGGATCGCTTGTATATTGTGGACAAAGCCAACCAGAGGATTCTTCTCTTTGATTCAGATTTAAAATTCGAAAGAGAGATACCGGTCGAGGGAAGCCGAAGACTCATGGATGTGAAGGTGGACGGAACAGGACGTATTTATGCACTGAACACCACTGATGGTTCAATTTGCGTTTATAACAGCAAGGGAAAGCTTCTTTTAAGGTTTGGAACCAGAGGCGCCGGTGAAGGTGAATTCGATTTTCCAACAAGCCTTGCTGTTGATCGAAAAGGGTCGATCTATGTAACGGATCAACACAAAAACAAGGTTTTTGTCTTCAACAACAATGGCCGGTTTCTATTTGCTTTTTCACAACTTGGCTGGAGAGAAGGACGACTGCACCGGCCGTCTTTTATCTACATAAACAACTCCGGCCGAATCTTTATCGTTGACCGTGCAAACACACGCATCAGTGTCTTTGAGTAGTCAACCGCTCGACTTACTCCTCCTTACTCGACCATTTTTCCTCCCTTGCCCGGTCACCTATAGACTTTCAGATAATTAATTTCACAAGGCCAGAAGGAGGAAGGCGTATTAGTTATACGTCGACGACTGATAACATAGTGAAATTATTTATCTGAAAGTCTATAACCTGTTTAAATTATGCGCTGTATCGTGACACGTAGCGCATGAAGGAATTTTCTGCATCAATGCATCCGGGTGAGCCTTGTCGTGGCATGCATAGCATGGAAGAACGGTTTTATGCTTGTTCTTATGGCAATATACACAAGATAAATCATGATGCTTTGTTGTGTTTTGTTCAAGCAGGCTAAGAGCCTCTCCATGACAGGCACCGCAATACTCAGATGGCGTATCCTCGCTGTATGTGACAACAAGAGGCATATGAACAGGATGGCAGGATTTGCAGGATTCAAACTTCATATCCTCTGTATGTTTTGAGTGGCATTCCATACAATTCGGAACTTTTCGGTGTTCTGCATGACACTCGTTGCATGCCATTTCCGTGTGGGCGCTGGGATAGTTAGCCACCTCATCCCCTTGTTGCATGTGGCATGTTAAACACGGTTCGCTAATCTCGCCTTCAAAAATTAGATTAAGAGGGGCATGGGTGTCGGTATGACAGCTTCCGCATTGATCGACTTGATAATGCGCCTTTTCTCTGTGACACATGCCGCATTCAGGGACAGCTTTTGTTCCTTTGGGGGGGTGTTCCAGGTGGCAGTCTGAACAGCCGACTTCTGTTTCATGCTTGCCTCCGTATGCTTTTATGGTTTGAGGCTGCTTCGGGTGGCAAAGAATGCACTGAGCATCTGTTATTCCAAAAGCGCCTGTCTTTTCCGCCTTTTCTTCAATGACTGCTTCGGGTTGTTTTGGCGGTATGTCTAATTTCGTTCTAACAGCGCTTTGCTGACAAGCAACAATACCGATCAAAAAAATACCTGAGAGACAAACGGTTGATTTCCTTATTGTCGGGCCACTGAAACCGAATAATTTAAAACCAATTTTATTATTAAATATACCCATGTTTTTTCTCCTCTAATCCTCTGATAACTACCTGTTGTCTCAAGCCGGCACTTATGTTTGCATCGAAGGTGCGCTAATTTAGATTATACTTTCTTTATTAAATAAAATCTATTGCTTAAGTCAAGATTTTTTCGCCGGTTCCAAACTCAATGTCATTAACTTAAGAGCCATTTTTTAAAGCCCCCTGCTCATCAGAGCCGCGAAGCACGCAGAGGATTTAAAATTCTCTCTGCGGCTTTGCGGTGAATAATTTCTGTGAGGTAGCAGTGTACCCCTGAATAATTACAAAAAATTATTGACTAAAACCTTATATTTATATTAATATAAAATACAGATGAAAGTAAAAATTTAAATGATCTCGCTCGATGCGTATCATTCTATGACTAAAACCGAAAGAAGAAACCGCGAAAGATATTAAGGCTAAACCCTTAATTATTTATAACTTTGGCGCCAGAGGATGTGATGAAAACGTAACATGAATCACTGGTACGTTTTTTAATATCCTCAACAAAAGGAGGCAAAACAAAATTGAAAAAATCATTAGTCACATTAGCTGTATTGCTGACAGCCGCAGCTCTAATTGCCGTGTTTTGCGGCCCGGCCTCAGCCAAAGTAACCGGCGTTTGCAGTGGCTGCCACACCATGCACAACTCGCAAGGTGGCGACCTTGTGGCGACTGGGGGACCTCTTGCGACCCTTTTAACGAATGACTGTGTTGGGTGCCATTCCAGCAGCGATTCTTCCACAACATACGTTTTGGGCACTTCTACAGTTCCTGTCGTAAACTTCACAGGCGGCGAACCGACTACGCACCTGGCCGGAGGTAATTTTTACTGGGTAGCGGACGCTGGCGGTAATCGCGACGCTGCGGGGCATAATGTGCTTGGCATATCAGGCAAGGATTCGCTTTCCTTTGCCCCTGGAGGGTTTAGCTGCGGCGGTAATGCTTGTCACGACTCCCTGGCTATAGAGCATGCTACAGGACTATCATTTGGAAGCGGCTGTCAGGGCTGCCATCTCAGGCCTGCGCACCATGCGGATGATTCGGCCACGGTTATAGGCGCGGAAGAGTCTTCAACGGACGGATATTACCGCTTTCTTTCAGGGCATTTTACCGGCGAGGGCTACGGCGTTTGCGGCATAGAGGATAGCGACTGGCAGGCGGACCCTAGCGCCGGCGACCACAATGAGTATCTCGGGTCCTCTGGAGAAGACAAGCAAGAGCCGAGGTTGACTTCGATCTACGTAGCGTTTCGGGACCTCGGCCACACCATGACAGCGTTTTGCTGCGGCTGCCACGGTAAGTTTCACCAAGAGCAAAATACTTCCGGCGAATGGATCAGGCATCCGTCGGATGCAGGGATTCCGGCTACAGGCGAATATCAATATGCCTTTGGGTCAACTGGTGGTGGGGCTTCTGGCACCTACGACCCGCTTGTCCCAGTGGCTCGAGCCACCTTGACCAGTGTTACCGGTACAGTAACCATAGGAGGCGCCAGCCCAGACATGGTCATGTGCTTATCGTGCCACAGGCCCCACGGAAGTCCGTATGATGATCTGTTAAGGTGGGACTATAGCGACATGTTAGCCGGCGGCGATGAGAATACCACAGGCTGTTTTGCCTGCCATACCAAGAAGGATACAGGAAGTTAATCCAGGTTCAACAAATTAAGGATATTATTAATTTCCCAGAACTAAAACTTTTATAAATAGAATATAAATACTTAAATAATAAGAAGAAAAGGAGGCATTATGCTGATGAAAGGAAAAAAATTACTATGGAGCCTGGTAATAGTGATATCCCTGCTCCTTTGTGGAGGAGGAACAGGTTATGCCGCGGTAAGCGGTGTATGCAGTAATTGTCATACCATGCATAACTCACAAGGGGGAGAGCCCATGAGGACCGATGGTCCGGAGCCTCTGACAACGCCTCTTTCCGCGTTGCTCTTGAACGACTGCTTGGGGTGCCATACAACAACCGGCGGTGATCCATTAGTTGGTGGTTATCCATATGTCAGTCTTGCGACTGACGCAACTGATGATAATTGCTTAGCCGGCGGTTTTTTTCCACCCATGTCAGAGATGGGTATGGGGGATAATAATGACAATCATCATGGCATGGGAAACATAAATGACCCGGCTGGTAAGCAAACAGGGTCATTTTATACCCAAGGCGCAACTGGTTTAAGTTGTGCCGGTATAAACGGCTGTCACGGAAACGAGACCGACACTGACGATATGGCAGCGATCAGTGGCGGGCATCATAACCCTTCAGCCTATCGGATATTGTATGTTGACGATGACCCCGTTCTCGGTTCCGGCGCAAAGGATTATGAGGAGGCTATAATAGATGTTCCTAGTACACCAGTTGAAACATCCGGCGACACCCAGAATGTGAACATTTATAGCGCCGGTACTGTTGGAGCAAGTGAGGCTACCATCAGCGAATTGTGCGGAAAGTGCCATGGTGTCTTTCACGGCGCGAACGGCACTCCCGCCAACGGCACGACAAACGCTGCCGGCGAATGGATCAGACACCCGAGTGATGAAGAACTTCCAACTGATTGGACAATGGGTGGTGTTTATGTATTTGACGGAAATGACGCCAAGAACAACCCGTTCGGTTATGAAAATGCCACATATACTGGAAGCCCAACACAGGTTACCTGCCTTTCCTGTCATCGTGCGCATGGCACAGATAATGCCGACCTCCTGAGGTGGGTATATACCACCCAAGATGCCGGCACCGATACTGCTGACTACGGCTGTCTTGGATGTCATAATGCTCAGAGATAAAGAAAGTGATTGAAATAGAAATGGCGGCGCTTTAATAGGCTCCGTCATTTCTATTTTGTGGGCCAGGATTGCCGTATTTATTTTTGCCGTTCAACCATATCCGTGTTTCTAATTGCGGCATTGATAGACTTACAGGCTTTTTCCGTTCGCCACAGAACCTTGCTTGGATCTTAAGCTCTGCAAGACAGTGCAATCATCAAGTTGTGGGCTCATGGATGTTCGTTCCGGGCGTGCCTGGCTTGTATTGCAGCTCTTCAACACTGACAATCGGTTTTCACACCTGATTAACATAATCTCTCATTTCGGGCTTTTTCCCAGATGATACCGATTTCGTAATGCATGAAAAGAGGAGAACGTCCATTTGTAAATCAGTAATTACCCAATCAGTTGATAATTTCGTTTTTTTGCTCTGCCGGCTTCCGGATGAAGTTGACAGAAAGCAATTAGCCTTTGACTGAGGAAATTAATCTGAAGGGATTTATAATCTTCAAACTATCTTCTATGACCTGGCCGTGTTGCATATCTTCTGAATAGAGAATTGAACAACTGTTTTCCAAAGCTGATGCTAATATCAAGCTGTCCCAATAAGAATATTTGTATTTTTCTCTTAATTTCCATGCGCTGAAAACAGTTTTTAAACTTAATTCCGAAGCTGAACATATTTCCAATTGTGAATGGATCTTCTTCTGTATTACATTATCTTCAATATTTTTTCTTAAAAGGACATTATAAAACTCATTTATTACCTGCACATTGATAATTAATTCAGCATCAATCCTCCTGTGCAGCAGGTTCTGTAATGCTTTTCTTTTGTCTTGACTCTCTTCGTCAAATAAATGTATATATACCAACACATTGGTATCTATAAAAATCCTATCTTTCATGCAAGGAATCTCTGTCAAATTTATCTATTTTATTAACCCGGACGGCGCTATCGAAAAGACTATCTAATTTTCTTTTTTGAACTTCATAAGGAATAAATATAATTTTAATTTTTGCTTTTTTCGGTAGATTTTTGTATTCATCAGGAAGTTTGATAATCCCGTTCTGAATATCCGCAGTGAACTCTATTGATTCCATTTTTATATCTTCCTTATCCTTATTAAGTTCATTAACTCGACAGTCATAAGTTTTTATAGCACATCTCACATGGTTTTGCTATGAAAAAAAATCAAGTAGTTCCCGATCATTGCCAAGAACTTTCGTAAATTCTCAATGAATAAAGTTTTATGGCGGTTCAATAGCTTCATTTGCATCCTTTAGAATACAAAATATTTCTTAATACTTTCTGACTGCCCGGCTCACCATGAACAAGCTTAATTTTTCCAGGTTTTTCTCCCATTGACTCCACAAAACCAACAAGGCCTTTCTGGTCCGCGTGGGCAGAGTATCCTGTCAGCTTATGAATCGCGGCATTGATGGCAACTTTCTGACCATTCAGGTTGACATATCCATTTTTTCGCCTGGCGTATTTGATGATCTCCCTTCCAGGGGTTCCTTTTGCCTGGTAGCCAACAAAAATTACATCATTTTTTGAATCTTCAAGGCTATTTTCAAGATGATCAAGGATACGGCCGCCCGTGCACATGCCGCTGCCTGCAACAATAATCGCAGGGCCCGGAATATTCAGGATACGTTTATGATCCCTTTGGTTTTCAACTGCAAAAAGCTTTTTAAAGTCAATGGGATGATCCCCTTTTTTGAAAAGCGTCCTTGCTTCTTTGTCCCAAAACTCACTAAGGGATGAGTAGATACCTGTAATTTTCAGTCCGAGTGGGGAATCAATAAATACCGGTATTTTCGTATCCCATTTCTCCCGGGTGAAGATGCGGTCCATCTCATAGATCAACTCCTGGGTTCTTCCCAGAGCAAAGGCCGGAATATAGATCTTGCCCTTGTCTGCTAATGCCTTTCTCAACAGGGCTGACAGGTTTTCGATTCTCTTTGTTCTGTCTTCGTGATTTCTGTCCCCGTAGGTTGACTCCAATATAAGAAGATCGCAGTGATCCGGGATGTCAGGGTCCGGCAGTATTGGGGTGTTTATGGAACCAAGATCCCCAGAAAAAATAACAGAAAAAGGAGTTTTCTCCTTTACTGGTATTTCAAACCTGATAAAGCAGGAGCCAAGGATATGGCCTGCATTTTTAAGTTTAAATTTTATGCCCTTTTTTAAGGAAAAGCTCTGGTTATATTCAAAGCCCCAGGAGAGATCGTTGATTCTGGCTGACAGGACTTTAATCTCTTTTTCTGACCTGTCAGTAAAGGCAAGCGCATCCTCAAGCATGGGAATCAGCAGGGCATTTGTGCCGTGAGTGGTGATGATTTCCCCGTCAAAGCCAAGGTCAATTAGATCCGGTATTCTTCCAATATGATCAATGTGGGCGTGGGTTATAAAAAGATAATCGAGCTCCGATGGTTTGACCGGCATCCGGGATAGGGAAAGAGCCGTGTCTCTTCCCATGGTCAGGCCGCAGTCTATCATGATATTTATGCTTCCCGGAAGCTCCATGAGATGGCATGATCCAGTTACACAATTTTCAGCGCCAACATGTGTCAGGTCAAATGGATAGTTCATGGTTTCCTGCGCCTTCCAGCATCTTTTTTAACTAAGGCATTACCCAGCGACGTCGTTTTCTTGAACAGATCAAATATGTTAACAGCGGCGGACATTTGCGATGCTCCCGCCCAAAAGTAATAAAAAAACTCCTGCCCACAGCAATGTCATGCCCGGCTTGACGCTGACATCTATTAGAAGGGAACCAAGCGTTGCGGCATCTTCTTCTGACGCCGCATCCTGAGGATGCTCATGGTAAATAAGACTGATGCTCTTAGTGGTAGCGTCTATGCGGGACAGGGCAAGATATGCCTCCCTGGGACCAGGCAGTTTGACATTGCCGGACGGGCTTGTTGTCCGGCCCATGATTATTACCGGTTTCAGGGTTACTGGATCTCCACCCTTGTATGAGGCAAGAATGTTGGCGCTGACAGCCATGTCTTTATCTTCAGAGCCGGCAGCGCCCATCATGGATGACACCTCAAAACCGGTGAATGTCAGCTCATAGTCTTGGATGTGGATTGTGTCACCCTTTTTAAGTATGATCTGTTTGTTAAGCCCTGCTTGCTTTTTGCCGGAGTCATAATTTACAGGCGCTATGTAAAGGTCTGTAAGTAAGCCGCGCTGGATATGGGGATGGATAAAACGAGTTGTCTGGCCATTTCTGCCGGGCTCGGAGTAGATATCGGGAAGCGCAGTAAATTGAGACTCTCCTTTTTTTACGTTTAGCGGCAGGCTCAGGCGAAAGCCTTTCCCTTCTTTTAAAAATTCCGGGGCATTTAATGTGAATTCATAACCCATAATATTTTGCGCCTGGCCCTGTTTCAGCAGCGCCTTGTCTGAATGGTCATAGACAGAGGATGCCACAAAGCCGACAAACATCAGGCCAACGCCTAAATGAGCAATTGCAGCGCCGGAAAACGTAATTTTTTTTCTAATAAATTGCGCTGCCAAAAAGAAATTGATACACGTGGCGGCTCCTGCGAACAGTGAAAAAAGTAAAACTCCGATACCGCGATAGCCGCTTACAAGAGTTATGATTCCTGAGACAGATGCGCATACGATCACAGATATTAATCTTGGCGTAAGCTTTGAAAAGCTGTTTTTACCCCAGGTCATCAAAGGAAAAATACTCAGAACAAATGCTATAAGAATACCCAAAGGCAAAGTAGTGTCAACATAATATTGCGTTGACACCTTTGAGGCTTTTTCAAGAGCTCTTGTAATTAAAGGCGCGGACGTGCCAAGACCGATAAGTATTGTGGAAACACAAAGCAAGATAATGGCGGATATAAGACCGAATTCCCTGGAAAGGAAGTTAATCTTATCTCCCTTTTTTGATGCAGGCATATCTTTTAGACGTAAAAAGAAAAGCCCAAGAGAAATGATCAGAAATGCAAGTATGAAAAAAACCAGCCAGCCGGTGATGCCGAGATCCGCAAATGAATGCACTGAAAAATCGGCCAAAACGCCTGATCTTGTCAAAAAGGTGCAATATATTATCAGAATAAAGGAGGAAACCGCCAATATTAAATTCGTTTTGTATAATTTTTTGCGTTTATTCTGCAAAACCATGCCATGTATCAGCGCTATGATTAACAGCCACGGCAGAAGGGACGCATTTTCGACCGGATCCCAACCCCAGTATCCACCCCATCCCAAAACCTTGTAAGACCAGTATCCGCCAATAATGATCCCGGCACCAAGAGTTACAAAGGCAAAAAGCGTCCATGGCAAGGTCGGCTTAATCCATGCGTCATATTCTCTTTTCCACATGGCGGTGACTGCATAGGCAAACGGCACAGCAAATGCCGCATAACCCAGAAATACTATAGGTGGGTGGATAACCATCCATGGATCCTGCAGGAGCATATTAAGGCCCTGACCATCAGGAGGAGGAAAAAGAAGCCGGTTAAAAGGGCTTTGCTTTATCAACAGGATTGTAAGGAAGATGTTGTTCAGATTGTAGATGAGCATGACATGCTGCTCCATCTTCCGGGATCTAAGCATAAGCAGCAGGCCAAGCCACGACCCTAACAACACCCATACAAGAAAGCTTCCTTCCTGTCCTGCCCAAAAGGAACTGATTAAATATTCCAACGAAAGATCGCGGGACGAATATTGGACAATGTAACTGTATGTAAAATCATGATTAAGTATCAGGAGCATCAAATGGATCGACACTATGGTTATAAAAGCTGCAAAGAAGATAAAACCTATACGGGCAGCCATTCGGGCCGCTTTATGCTCCTCTTTCAAGCACAACACAAGGTAACCGGCAGATGATACAAACAAGGCACAAAGCGCCAACCATATTAATATATCGCCAAAATTATTCATTCTTCTCCTTTAACCCTTTGTTCATATTTAGTGGGACACTTAACCAGCAATTCCACGGCCATAAAGACCTGTCTGACTGGTTCGTATTTACCTATGGCGACAATTTTTGAGGCGTCATTAAAATTTCCCGGACTTGGGCCGTTATATTCAACCCACATCTCATCCCCGCCATCTTCTCTAAGTGTAAAAATCAGATTATTGCTTTTCAAATCATATCGGACGGAATCCTTGACCACTACACCGGCCACCTGCACAGCAGTTTTGATTGTCTTGGCCTCGCTGACGCTGACATATGCGGTAAGGGTGGATTTAAATGAACGCATAGCCATAAACATCGCAAAAGCTATAATAACGGCTCCGATTATGTAAGCTTTATTTTTCATAATGTACATCCATCCCTGCCCCCTGATCTCTGTCCCCTGACCTCTGTTCCAGCTTCTTTAGCCTGCGGTCCAGGACAAATAGATATAACGTAATGCCTGCCCATATAATAAGATTAACAGCCGCTACAAAACCCAGACCACTTTTCATTTATCTTTTTCCTTTTTTAA
>JAIVWD010000011.1:0-28350 GCA_049190315.1 Deltaproteobacteria bacterium
TTTTATTCAGCAAAATCGCCTTATTATTCTTTTTCGCATGCAATAATGCACGAAAACAAATCGGGCTTTTAGGCCCACTACATCAAAGTTAGGCTAAATTTATAATCGTAAATATTGTTATGCTTATTTCAAAAATTGGAAAAAATATTGATCCAAATTCAATCAAAGAAAACATTCAATCCTTAATAGAGGACGCAAAAAGCCGCGCCGCTGAGTTTGGTTATATCTGCAACCCAAACACCGCACCAGCCCCATAAAAATAAAATGGAGAAGTAATGACAGACATCATCCAAACGATACTCAAAGACAGCAATTATCATCTTGCCTTGTTCGCTAAAGATGAAATTGAAGCCTTGCGTGGAAAAATCTTTACCAAAACCACCAGAGGTAAGGAAACCCCATTTGTAAACTGTATCGTTCGAGATAAGGATATTCAGCTAAAGCCTGAAGAAATTGTCCGCCAGCTTTATGCGGCAAGACTTATTAATAAATACAGCTACCCCAAAAAACGGCTGGCATTTGAATATTCCGTTAATTTCGGCAGGGAAAAGAAAAGTGCCGATATTGTCATATTCGACAAAGACCGCTCCGATAGCGCCTACATTATTGTTGAGATTAAAAAGCCCAAACTCAAAGACGGTAAAAACCAGCTTCGTTCTTACTGCAACGCCACTGGCGCACCAATCGGCGTATGGACAAACGGTGAAAAAATCTCCCATTACCACCGCAAAGACCCAAACTACTTTGAAGACATCACCGATATTCCCAAGGCAAAACAGAGTCTCAAGGACATACTCAGCGAACGCTTTACCCTAAAGGACCTCATTATCAAGGATAAAATCGCCAATGAGCGAAAATCCTTAAAAGACATCATCCTGGAAATGGAGGATGAAGTTCTGGCAAATGCGGGGGTCGATGTATTTGAGGAAGTCTTTAAGCTGATATTTACCAAACTCTATGATGAATTTCTAAGTCAGCAAGACAAGGGGGTTATCAACTATTTTTTGCATCAGGTAACGAAAACCGCCGTACATGAACCGATAGTCAAATACAACAATGCCCCAGGCTATCTTGATGGGCAGGATTATGACGCACTAAAAGCAGCGGTTAGTGGTATTTCGGATGAGGGTTTTAGAGTGATGGAGTTCAGGAACACTGGACAGACCGACACCGAACTGAAAAACAAGATAATAGACTTGTTCAACCGGGCAAAAAACCAATGGCCGGGGGTTTTCCCCGAAGGCTCTACTTTTGAGCTTTCCGACAGTCATTTGTCCGTTTGCGTATCCAGCTTGCAGGATATAAAGCTGTTCAATTCCAATCTGCTGGTTGTGGATGAAGCCTTTGAATATCTGGTCAGTAAATCAGCCAAAGGAGAAAAAGGACAATACTTCACGCCTCGTCATGTTATTGATATGTGCGTGCAAATGCTCAACCCCAAACGAGGCGAGTATATGATTGATACCGCCTCCGGCAGTTGCGGCTTTCCGGTGCACACCATTTTCAAACTTACCGGACACCTTTTTACCAATGAAGAAATCCCCGAAGAAGACAAACAGCATGTATTGAAAGTCTTTGGCATTGACTTTGACGAAAAATCGGTCAGGGTCGCCAGAACCCTGAACCTGATTGCTGGAGACGGTGAAACCAATGTATTGCATCTGAATACACTGGATTTTGACCGATGGAGCGACAAAACCGAAAAAGACCCAAAATGGATTAACACCTACGGCAAAGGCTTTGAACGGCTGGAAAAGCTCAAATCCGAAAAAGGCGAAAACAAACAATTCAACTTCGATATTCTGATGGCAAATCCGCCGTTTGCCGGAGACATCAAGGAAAGTCGCATCCTGCATCAATACGAACTCGGCTTTAAGGCAAATGGCAAGGCGCAAACCAAAGTCGGACGGGATATTCTGTTTATCGAAAGAAATCTGGATTTTCTCAAACCAGGCGGACGCATGGCAATAGTGCTGCCACAAGGCAGATTCAATAACACCTCGGATAAACATATCCGTGAATTTATCGCCCAACATGGGCGCATCCTGGCGGTTGTGGGTTTACATAGTAACACTTTCAAACCACATACCGGAACCAAAACCAGCGTCTTGTTTGTACAGAAATGGGATGATGATCTTTGCCCAAAGGTCGATGACTACTCCATTTTTTTTGCCGTATCTGAAAAAGGCGGCAAGGATAATTCCGGTGATTATATCTACGTGAAAAACGGCAACGGTCAATACAAGCTGGATAAAAATGGGCATCTGATTGTTGAGCATGATCTGCATAATCACGATGAAGAATTGCCGGATGGCATAGCGGAAGCCTTTATTGAATGGGCGAAGAGTGAAAAGCTGTCGTTTTGGAGATAGAAAAATGAAAAAAGAAAATTCCATAATTCTGTTTAATCAGAAAAAAGTCCGTCGTCATTGGGACGATAACAAGGAGCAATGGTATTTTTCCATTGTTGATGTAGTCGCTGTTTTGACCGACAGTTCAAACCCAAGAAGATATTGGTCTGACCTAAAAACCAAACTAAAACAAGAGGGTAGCGAAGTGTACGAAAAAATCGTACAGTTGAAAATGACCGCTCCTGATGGTAAGCAAAGACAAACAGATTGCTTTGCCACTGAAGATTTGCTCCGTACAATTCAATCCATCCCATCTCCCAAAGCTGAACCCTTTAAACTTTGGCTGGCAAAAGTCGGTTATGAACGCATTGAAGAAACCGAAGACCCGGAGTTAGCGTTTGAACGGGCAATGCAAACCTATCTGAAAAAAGGCTATTCCGAAGAATGGATTAACCAGCGTCTGAAAAGCATTGAAGTTAGGAAAGAACTCACCGATGAATGGCAGCAACGCGGAATAAAAGAGGGGCTGGAATATGCCATTCTAACCAATGAAATCACCAAAGCCTGGGCGGGTAAAAGTGTTAAGGAATACAAAAAACTCAAAAGACTGAAAAAGCAGAATCTCAAAGATAATATGACCAATCTTGAGTTGGTGCTAAACATGCTCGCTGAAGCTTCCACTACCGAAATATCCAAAAAGAAAAAGCCTAAATCCTTTCCTCAAAATAAAGAGGTCGCCAGGCAAGGCGGTCATGTTGCAGGAACAGCAAGAAAGGAAATTGAAGCTCAAACAGGGGAAAGCATTGTTAGCCCGGAAAATGCGGCAAATTTAAGGCTGGAGAATAAAAACAAATAATTTTAGCAAAAAGTGAAAAAAGGCGTCAATCTATCAGAAATTTTGATGAGAACAAGGAAGACAAGGAATCGAATCAGTCGTTTTATGGAAGCGGCTTGGCTGTCGGATGACTGGGTGCGGGATATGGGTAATCAGGCGCTGATCAAGGAAGCTAACTGATCAAGGAAAACTAAGAAAAAATGAACAAAGCCGGAATAAAAAAACTGATCCGTAAAGGAGAAGGCATTTCCATCGAATTTAAAGAATGCCGGAATAAGCTGAACAAAAATGTTTTCGAAAGTATCTGCGCATTTTTGAACCGGAATGGCGGTGATTTAATGCTTGGCGTCAATGACAGTGGAAAGATAACAGGTATTGCCCCCGAAGCAGTGGAACAGATCAAAAAAGAGCTGGTGACCGCTCTGAATAATCCACAGAAACTGAATCCGCCGTGTTATCTGATGCCCGAGGATGTGGTCATTGAAGGCAAACGAATAATCCGCCTCTTTGTTCCTGAAAGCTCGCAGGTTCACCGTTGCAATGGTAAAATCTATGACCGCAATGAAGACGGAGACTTTGATATCACCAGCAACACGAATCTGGTAACAGCGCTTTATATCCGAAAGCAGACCACCTACTCGGAAAATCTCATATATCCTTATGTATCCATTAAAGATCTGCGATCGGATCTGATTGCCAAAGCAAGGCAACTGGCGGCTAATCAAAGGCCAGGACATCCATGGGGTGGAATGTCTGACATGGAACTGCTTCAAAGTGCACAGCTTTTTCAAAGAGGCTATCAAAGCGGCAAGAAAGGGTTTACGCTGGCCGCAGTCCTTCTTTTGGGAGAGGATCAGGTCATTTTGTCCGTGCTGCCCCATCACCGCACTGATGCATTGCTCCGGCGTGAAAATATAGACAGATACGATGATCGCGATGACATCAGGACAAACCTGCTTGAAAGTTATGACCGCCTGATGGCATTTGTCGCCAAACATCTGCCGGACAAATTTTTTCTGGAAAAAGACCAGCGTATCAGCTTAAGAGACCATATATTCAGGGAGGTGGCTGCAAACATGCTGATCCACCGTGAATTTTTGAATCCTTACCCAGCCAAATTTATTATTGAAACCCACCGGTTGTTTGCTGAAAACAGCAATAAGCCCCATGGACATGGTTTGATCGATCCAGCAAATTTTTCTCCCTTTCCCAAAAATCCTGTGATTGCACGTTTCTTCAAGGAAATCGGATACGCGGATGAGCTTGGTTCCGGGGTGAGAAAGCTTTTCAAATACTGCCGGCATTATTCCGGGGGTAAAACGCCTGAACTGATTGAAGGAGACATTTTCAAGTGCATCGTCCCCCTTATTACCCAGCAAGCTACCATGGAAGATGCCATGCAAGCTACCATGCAAGCTACCATGCAAGATGAACGGATAAAAAAAATAATAGAATTCTGTGAACTGCCGCGCAGTAGAGAAGAAATACAAAAATATCTAAATCTGAAGAATCGGGACTATTTAAGGAAACATATTCTCAATCCGCTTATAAAGAAGGGAGTGTTACGCCTTACAATACCTGATAAGCCACGCAGTCCAAAACAAAAATACTATGCAGCCAAAGAGAAAAAAATAAGATGAAACGACACAGCAAGCATTGTTTCAAAAGTCTATAGTTTCTGCCACACTCTGCGGGATGACTGCGTAAGTTACGGTGATTATCTGGGGGGAGGACAGAGGGACAGAGGGTCACATCTTAAAAGTTAAATATTGAAACCGAATACTTAATATTTAATAAGGCTCGGTGTCATTATGATCAATAAAGTAAACGCAGATATTCTTCATGAATTAAGATTCTTAGGGAATGAGGCATTGCATGAATTAACGAAGCCACAACCTGAAGAATTACAAATAGGTATAAAAATCATTGAGCACATTCTTGAAAATATCTATGAACTTCCTTCTCAAGCAAATGAGCTAAAAGCAATAAGAGGAAAGAAGAGCAAATAGCGGAACACAAGCGTCGGCTGAGTGGAATTGAAAAAGCAATCAGAAAAATTATTTAAAGCTTTAGGAGAATTGGGATTTAGAGCATGAACCACGAAATTAACAAAAAACAGGAAATGAATTTCAATGGTCTGGTTGCCGCCATTCAACAAATTCATGCCCAATTATCGAAGCAAGCCAGTTTTGCGGTAAATGCCAGTTTGACCATGCGAAACTGGTTTGTTGGCTATTATATTCAGGAATATGAACAGCACGGAGCCGATAAAGCCAAATATGGACAGAGATTGATGGAGAGGCTTTCAGAAGAGCTCAAGAAACTGAATATAAGTCGAACTGAAGCACGAGAACTTCGTCGTTACAGGCAGTTTTATCAAACTTATCCGCAAATTCGGGAGTCAGTGAGTCCCGAATTGAAAAAGGCTTTAATTTCTCCTGTAGTTGAAAAACGGGAGTCACTGACTCCCATTTCCGGAGATCAGCTTATTTCAAACATTTCTTTTACCCACATTACTGAGTTATTACGCTGTGAGGACGAAACAAAGCGTGCATTTTATGAAGTGGAATGTATTCGCGGTAACTGGTCGGTGCGTGAACTGAAACGCCAGATCAACAGCCTTTACTACGAGCGATCCGGTCTGTCATACGACAAAAAGAAACTTTCAGATCTGGCAAATCAATGTGCGGAACAGGCAAAGCCAAGTTTGGCAATACAGGATCCTTATATTTTTGAATTTCTGGGGCTAAGAGCCAAAGATGTGATGAGTGAATCTCATCTCGAAGATGAACTACTGGATAAAATTCAGGAATTTCTTTTGGAGCTTGGGCACGGATTCTGTTTTGAAGCCAGGCAGAAGCGTATTCTTATTGGCAAAACACACAACTTTGTAGATCTCGTCTTTTATCACCGGATTCTTAAATGTCATGTGCTTGTAGAATTAAAACTCGCTGAATTCAACCATGAAAATGTTGGACAACTGAATACCTATGTCAGTTGGTACAAGAAAAACATGATGATCGAAGGTGATAACCCGCCTGTCGGAATTCTGCTCTGTACAGACAAGGATCATGCCTTGGTGGAGTATGCCCTGGCCGGTATGGATGATAATTTATTTGTCTCAAAATACATGCTGGAATTGCCAAAGAAAGAGGAAATGCAGAAGTTCATTGAAGAACAAATAAAGGATGAAGGCGGAAGAATAAAGGATTAAATACAAGGAAAAGGACAGTGTCACATCTTAAAAGTTAAATATTGAAACCGAATACTTAATATTGGTCTGACATTACCTACTTGGGGGTCGGGCCATAGGAACATATTGATATTGTGAACAAATTATTTAAATGTATAGTCATATAAGGCCTTAAAATGGTGTTTTTGTGATGTAAAATACCTTTTTAAGGGAAAAAGCGTATAAGAGGATGGCAAGAGCAAAAAGACATTACCTTCCGGGACACGTATGGCACATCACGCATCGATGTCATAAGAAAGATTTTTTGCTAAAATTTGCCAAGGACCGCAAGCGGTGGGTGAGGTGGTTGTTTGAAGCCAAAAATGACAAATGAAGATATGACTCCGCGCCACTCAAAAAAGTATTCTATCCCGTCGAAGCGCACGAAAGACGATTCCGAACACGTTTTCAAGAAAGCTTCTTTGGCCCACAAGGAAGGCAGGCTTGCTGAAGCGGAAAAAGGCTATCTGGAAGTATTGAGAAGAAAGCCTGATTGGGGACAGGTGCTGAATGCGCTTGGAACGGTATTCTTGGACCAGTCCCGGCCGGATAAGGCCAAGAAAGTTTTTGAAAAAGCAGCCGACCTTAGACCTCCCTATTTTCCGGCATGCTATAACCTGGCCAGGCTGAAGCAGCGAGAGAACGATCACAAGGGTGCCATAAGTATTTACAGGGCCATGTTGGAAAAGCAGCCTGGTATTGGTGAAGCATGGAATAATTTGGGTGTCGCATATAGGGAAATTGGGGACCAGGATGAAGCCATATCCTGTTTTCGAAGGGCAGTGGCGTTCGCTCCTGACATGGCAGAGGCATGGAACAACCTTGGCGTGGCACAGGACGAGTTTAATATGATTGGAAACGCTTCAAAGTCATACAGAAAGGCCATTGAGATACGGTCAGATTATGCATCCGCCCACTTCAACCTCGGGATTTCTCTTCAAAAGCTCAGGCGATTCAAGGAAGCCGAGGAACATTACAACAAGGTGCTTGAGACCAAGCCGGATGATGAGGCGGCAAGATTCATGCTCCAAAGCCTGGGGACATCGGCAACACCTGATGCCGCCCCGGTGGAACACGTGCGTAGGATCTTTGATCGGTGTGCCGGGACTTTTGAAAGGATCCTGGTTAAAGACCTGGAATACAAGACCCCTGAACTCCTGTTCGACCTTGTGCGCCCATATCTGACTGAAGAAATGAATGTTCTGGACCTTGGCTGTGGTACCGGTCTGGGCGCTCAACTCTATCGGCCGTTTGCGAAAAAACTGATAGGCGTCGATGTATCGTCAAAGATGCTCGAAAAGGCCGCAGAGAAGAAAATCTACAACCGGCTCGAGGTTTTTGACATACTTCAAGACTGGGGCTTTCCCCAAAAATTTGATCTGATATATAGCTCTGACGTCTTTGTATATTTCGGGAATCTGGATACGATCATCAGGTCCGCATCTTCATATCTTGTTTACGGAGGGATCATTGCATTTTCAGTGGAAAGACTGGAAGACAACAGCATGGAGTACCGGCTCTTTCCCAGCGGTCGCTATGCACACTCACGGACATATATTCAAGATTGCCTAAGGCGTCATGGATTACAATTAATAGAGGAAACCAAAGCAGATATTAGGAAGCAGTCAGGAAATCAGGTCAAGGGATTATTAATTGTAGCAAAAAAGGAGGTGTGCGGGGTCGCATCTTAAGGAAAATGGAAGATGGGAAACGTCTATGATAATATGCTTTTCTCAAACAAACGCAAAAAATCATGGTAAAGACCTGCGGGATATGGGTAATCAGGCGCTGATCAAGGAAGCTCACTACACTACTCATATCGAAGGAACCCGGCTGACGCTGGATCAGGCGAAACGTTTGTGGAATGGAGAGAATGTCCCTGAAGCCGATTCTGATGATGCACGCGAACTGTTGAACTATCGTTCTGCCTTTGAGTTTGTATCCGAATGCCTGGATAGCGGTGATCCCATTACGGAAGGCATGATACGGGAAATCCATCGAAAACTGGTGGAAGGTGTTCGTGGCGGAAAAGCTGCGCCAGGAGAATACCGGCGCATTCAGAATTATGTGGTAAACTCTGTTGGCGAAGTTATCTACACACCACCATCTGACCGTTTGGCTTGATTACTTCGTTACAGGTCTCGAAACCCAAATGATTGAGGTCAAACAACGTGGCGAACAGGTCATCCGCAGGGATGTGCTGGTGCAGAAGCACGGCCTTAACAAACGGCAAGGCAAGGCATTGGACTTGCTGATGGAAAAAGATCTGATGCATATCTCAGAGCTGGAAGAAATTTGTCCAGAAGTGACAAGGCGCACGTTGCAACGGGATTTAAACAATTTAATTGAGTTGAATTTAGTTAGACTGAAGGGATCTGCTCGACAATCAAACTACGAGCTGGCCAAATAGTATTGCGACATTTTGCGACAAGTAGTGTGAAACAACAATTGCCTCGATCATTTGGAGCGCCTCGGTATTGTTCGGGAATTGACGGGCGCAAAGCGCAACCGGATCTTCAGCTATACCGGGTATGTGGAAATAATAAACCAGGGGACGGAACTGTCTGGTTAAGATGGTGTCCAGGCTTTTCGGAATTTTCGCAGGAAAAATACAAGACAATATTAATAAAGGTCAAAAGGCAGACTTAACAATCTTTACTACATCAAATTCGGAAGCACAATGAAAAATAATCCAATACTAATCTACCAAATCGAAGACGGAAAAATCAAAATTGAAACACATTTTGAAAATGAAACCGTTTGGTTAAGCATTGAGCAGATGGCTGAACTATTTCAAAAATCTCGTTCTACAATTAATGAGCATATTCTTAATATATACAAAGAACAAGAGCTTGAAAAAGAGCCGACAATGAGAAAAATCGGAAATTCCGATTTTTCTACCAAGCCAACTAATTTTTACAATCTCGATGTTATTATTTCAGTAGGTTACAGAGTAAAATCGCATCGTGGTGTCCATTTCAGAAAATGGGCAACAGCACGTGCGCCTGGCATGGCGTACTTACCGAGCTTCCGGTGGCAACCGGAAGTCATAAAATGTCCGCCGTTACCGGACGGAAGGGCAACGCCAACAAGGCAAGGGCAGTTTCCAGAAATGGGGCGTCCGGAGGAAGCATGAGGCAGAACCCATGTACGTAGCGAACAGCGAACCAACTATATGGCAGCGGGGAGGAGGTCGAGCAGGCGTGGCTGAGCGAGGCCTAATATCCGGTGAACCAAACCGAAGTGAAGTTGGACGGCATATGGGGAGGTAGTGCGTCTTACCCAGGGAAGCCTTCCTGTGCTGGTATCGATTATTGCCAAAGGTATCATAAAACCGAACCGAATAGGCGAACCCGAAGCGGGGCAGGGCACAGAAGGTGGCAGATTCACGGGTAGTACTGATGACTCAGGGCCGACGAAGCCTGGTAACAGAGCGGAGGATAAAACCCTGAAGACTTGGAAGTTAGGGGTATTGTAAGAATGTATAGGCCGGAGAACCTGTCGCAAAGACGATGGTACGATTGATCCTACCCTATGCCGATACGGTACGCTATCAAGCCAGGACATTCCAAACATCGTCATTGGATGTGGGAAGCCGTGGACGAGAGGCGATGGTGACACCATTAAGGAACCGACTTAGTGTTGCGAAGTAATTTCATGAGATCAGAAAACCGGAAGGGGATGCCGAGCAGTCGGTGTCCGGTCTCAAGCTCAAAGGGCAGTTTGCAACCCGGCAATCGTTAATGCAGGATAGTCACGGAGAAAAAAAGTGAAACATGTGAAGGTTTTAGAACGGGTCTACGAACCGAGACGACTGCGAAAGGCATGGCAACAGGTAAAGCAGAATGCCGGCGCAGCGGGAATAGACCAAATGACGGTGGAAGCGTTTGAGCAACGAAAGGATGAGCTTTTAACGCTTATCCACGAGAAGCTCAAAGCAGGAATTTACCGTTTCAAACCTGCCCGAAGGTCCTTGATACCCAAAGAAGGCGATTCAAAGATGCGGAAGTTAGGCATACCCGTAGTGATGGATCGGGTAGTCAGCCAGAGTGTCAACCTGGTATTTCAAGAAATATTCGACCCGGACTTCACGAAGTCCAACTATGGGTTCCGCAGAGGCCACAGCCAGCGTCAGGCCATTTATCATGTCCAAATGATTGTTAAAGATGGCTATGAATGGGGTGCATCGATCGATCTGGCTAAGTTTTTCGATGAAATTCCCCACAACCTTATTTTAAAGCTCGTTCGCAGGAAGATAGCGGATGAGCGGCTTGTAACGCTGGTTGCAAGAGCGCTAAAAGCCGGAATAATGGTTGATGGGAAATTCGAGAAGACGACCAAGGGTTGCCCTCAAGGGTCTCCGCTCTCGCCGATGTTGTCCAATATTGTATTGAACGAACTGGATCAGGAACTGGAGAAAAGAGGCCATCGGTACTGTCGCTGGGCAGACGACTTTCTGATTTTGTTAAAATCGGAAAGAGCTGCAAAGCGGGTAATGGAAGGAATTACCGGTCACCTGGAGAACAATCTGAATCTTCCTGTAAATAAGGAGAAGAGTCAGGTGGCATTGGTCAAGGATGTTCCTTTTCTTGGATTCCAACTCTTGCGAGAAAAGATCAGGGTGAGCAATAAAGCCCGCCTTAAATTCAAGGCCAAGGTCAGGGACTTAACCCGCAGGAACAATCCATTGTCCATGTACCAGGCCATCCAAGAACTGAAGGTGTATTTAAGGGGCTGGGTCGGTTATTTTCGTATTCAGGAGTTCCGTAATTTATTCAGGGATCTTGACGGGTGGATACGCAGTCGTCTCAGATCCATGCAACTGAAGAAATGGAAGAACCCACGGAAATTCCAGAGAATGATGATACTGGCCGGTTATAAACCCTACGAAGCACGTCGGGTCTGGGTCAAGATGAACAGATGGCAATCGGTAATGCGTAAAGAGGTACGGTTTGTTATGAAGCTCCAATGGTTTAGAAGGCAGGGAATGATCTTTCTACATGATTTTACAAAGAAGCAACAATCTCTTGAATTAACATTCAGTCGCTAATCGAGGAGCGGCTTACCTGGCCGGTACGAGCCGTTCTGTAGGGAGGGGGTAGCCTATTCGGCTACCTCCTACCAGATTTGACTATGAAAATATTTAAATGGAATGCGGAAAAAAACGAAATTCTTGCAAGGGAAAGAGGTATTACATTCGAAGAAATTGTCCAGAGAATTGGATTTGGAGCTAAAGTCATAGAAACAGACCATCCCAACAAGAAGAAGTATCCGAATCAAAAAATACTGATAGTTGATGTAGATGGATATGCCTATTTAGTTCCATGTGTTATAGATAAAAACGAGTATTTTCTTAAAACGATTATTCCCAGCAGGAAGGCGACCAAGAAATATTTTGGAGGAGAAAATGGTTAAAAAAACAAAAAAAATAGTCCTTGATGAATACGAGAAAGAAATCTTAGAGGCATACGAAAATGGAAAGCTGAAACCCTCGAAATCACGGGCTGATTACCAAACAATAGCCCGTAATACGATGAAAAAGAACCGCAAGATCAACATAAGGATTTCGGAAAATGACCTTTCCGCCTTACAAAGAAGAGCCGCGCGGGAAGGCATTCCTTATCAAACATTAATTGGAAGTGTGCTTCACAAATATGCCAGTGGATTCTTGAAATAAGCCAGATAAAAAGAACCCGGCATAACCTCAATAATTCCCTTTCAATCATTTCCATATTTTGAGATATTTATCTAATTTTGTTGACCTTTTGATTTTTTATATTGTAAAAGTCAATAAAAGACCGGCCAATATATATTCATTTATAAAATACTCAAGTTTCGCACCCACTAATTCCTATGAAGCTTCTCTGGCAGGGCAGGTATTAGATAGTTTTTTTAAAAAGCAAAATATGTTCACTCTGGCTTTGGCAACGGCACCATACCCACTCAGTTTGTAAGGAGCGAGACATGCACGGCATTTTATCCCTGATGAAAAACCTTCTATGTGCCTGTCCTGGTCAAATCCCAGGGTATAGTGGTTTAGAATATCAATCATATTATTTTACTCTTTTAAAAAAACTATCTAATACCTGCCCTTTAAAGCTTTTGTTGCATAGAGGTGTGCGAAACTTGAGTAAAATATTTTCGAATACTTCTATGAGTTAAAATGGATTACATCGCTGGCTATATAGGCAGAAAAGCCACAAGCGCTACAAACCACATTTCTAACTTATTCGCCCTTACCTACCGAATATTTGTTCTCATATTCCAAAAACCTAAGGCAGGCAGAGCTCTTGTCAGAAGAATTACTCTTGAGCAGGTTTATTTTACCTGTGTTCAGGCCTTACCTATTATTATTCCGATAGCGCTTGTTTTTGGAAGCATGCTAATCATACAATTTGCCAAGGTTTCAGGCCAGTACGATCTTGGTAAAACAATGGTAATGCTGATTGTTAGAGAGCTTGGTCCCGTTGTAACAGCACTTTTGGTCATATTAAGATCAGCAACCGCTGTAGCCATAGAAATTAGCTATATGAACATTTTCCATGAAATGGATGCTATTGAAATGGCAGGAATTGACCCGATGCGTATAGTCTGTCTTCCAAGATTAATCGGGATAACTTCTGCTATACTTTGCCTTTTTATTGTTTTTGATATAGTGGCTATTGTCGGAGGGTATTTGATAGTCTGGGTATTTACATATATACCCATGGGCGACTTTATGGCTCAGATAGGTAAAGCTATAACCGCCACCGATATTGCCGTTGGAATTATAAAAGCTATATTCTTTGGAATCGCAATTACCGTTACATGTCTTAAGCATGGTTTCAGTGCAAAAAAACTTATTACAGACATACCGGTCAGCACCTCCAAGGCTGCTGTTGAATGTTTTTTTTACTGTCTTGTTATCAATGTTATCATATCGATATTGTTTTACATGTAGAGTGCGCAGGTGGATAGGCTGAAGGCTGAAGGCTGAAGGCTGAAGGCTGAAGGCTGAAGGTGGAAGGCTGTCAGGGAGCTTCGGCCTTCAGCCTATCCACCTATATAGTTACGAGAAAAAAATGTATTTGATCAATCTTGTTGATTATACTATTGATTTCCCGGAGAGTGATTGCAGCTTTAATAAATTGAATTTTGCCCTTTCCCGGGACGATGCTTTTGCAATAATTGGTGATTCTCCCGATCAAGCCCATATGTTTCTTAAGGCACTTGCAATGCTGGTTAAACCTGTATCCGGCGATTTTTACTTTAAAGATAAAAAAGTGGATTTTTCAGACTACAGAAACCTTTTGCCCTGCAAGAAAAAGATAGGCTATATCGCTTCAGATTCAGCAATGATCAGCAATATAACTGTCAGAGAAAATCTTCTTTATACGAGATACTATTTTGAAAATTCACTCTCACTGTCTTTAGATGAAACAACGACAAAATTATGCAAAAACTTTGGCATTTACGATAAGCTTGATATACGTCCCGGAAGGCTTCGCAGCGTAGATTTGAGAATCGCCATTGCAATACGCGAGCTTGCTGCCAAGTCTCCTGATTTACTTCTTCTTGAACGTCCTGAAGACTTCATAGGACGCACCAACTTTGATCTTTTTACAGAGGTTTTGAGGGATATGGTGTTGACCAAACTTCCTATTGTTTTTATATCTTATGACAAGGATTTCATTGAAGAATTTTCCAACAAGAAAATATTTCTCAAAAATGGGACGTTATCAATTAATTGAGTTAAACCACTACTTCCGGCAGTAGTACTATAGGTTTTACCGTTACAGTAATTATTTAAGAGTGTCTAAAGTGCGCTAAAATGCCTAAAGTGCCTAAAGTTAAGGAATTTTGCCATTTTATATGGGTTCCTCTATGCCCTCAGCGCACTGGCAAGAAAGCAATTGCGAATCCTTGTGGCTTTGGTTATCAATCAGCACGCCGAAGGCGTACCACAACTTTAGGCACTTTAGCTCACTTTAGGCATTTTAGGCACTTAACAACAGTGTGTCAGGCTTTCTCTGAGGACTAATATAAAACAAGCTACCTCCTCTGGGGTGGTAATGCAACGAGAGCTGTATGGAAGTCGATTACAATAAAAAAGAGAAAATAGTCGGAACGTTTGTAATAGGCATTGTGATCCTTCTGTTTGCTATGCTGATTATAATAGGCAGGGGCAAGGACTGGTTTAAAACATATATTACCTATTATACGACATTTGATGAAAGTTATAATCTTAGTGAAAATGCTGCTGTTAAACTATACAAGGCAGATATAGGAAAAGTAAAAAAGATCACACTTGCTGAAGATAAAGTAAGAGTTGAATTAGTTATTCTGGAAGATTATTCATCCAGGATCAGAAGTGATTCCGTGGCAATTGTTGACAGCCCTACTTTTATAGGCTCTGAATATATCTCCATAATACCTGGCAGCGCTGATGCTCCTTTGATTGAAAAAGGCGGTGAAATCCCTTCCAGGGAAAAGAAGTCTGTTTCCGATATTCTTGCAGAATTTGAGGTGGAGAAAACAGCCAAAATGGTTATTCCCGCAATACAGGATATTGCAGAAATTGCTCAAATAATGAGAGATCCTGAGGGACCTTTGTTTGCCTCACTTGATAGTTTCAACAGAACACTTTCTTATTTTGAGAGAGTTGCACGGGATATAGAAGCAGGGAAAGGTACTATCGGGGGAATAATCAGATCCAGGGTGTTGTTGGATAAAATTCTCAGCGATCTTGATAAATTGGGCGAGATCCTTGAAAATATAAATAAAGCTTCTTCAAAGACCCCCGTAATAATGGATCAGGTACAGGACAACCTTGCGGCAGTAAAAAAGATAGGAGATGATGTATCAGAAAGTGTTTCAAGCATTAAAAGGATAGTAAAACAAGTTGAAGAAAATCGTGATATCCCTGAAATTACTCATTCTGTAAAAAATGGAATTAAAGAAATAAGAGATAGTGTAGATGAAATAGATAAAGTTGTTCAGTCTCTTCAGAAAAATTTCTTGATAAAGTCGAATCTTCCCCCTGAAGAGGAACCGGAGAATATTGATGCCGGGCTCCGGTAGTAAAGATAGCAGGGGTCAGGGATTAGGGGCCAGGGATCAGGGGCTGACTTTTTTGCTGGTTTCGGATTTGGTTATACCTGATCATATATTTTCAAAAGGCTAAAGCATTGCTATTCATCAAGGGATTCCAACGCATGTATAATAATCGAATGGTATATTTAGTCATAGCTTTGATTGTATTATGCGGCTGTTTCGGTTGTGTGCAGAAGACCGGAATCACTGTGATCAGACATGCCGAAGTATCTCTTCAAGACATCAGGACGCTGGCTATACTGAAATTTGGCGGCATGCATGAAGAGTTGGTTCGAAAAGCACTTTATAATAAAATAATCGAGGTCCAAAATTTAAATAATAAACTTGATTACATTCGAGTTATAAATATTGATCAAAACAGCTTTGAACATTTTGATGATAATATTAACTTTTCACCGGATTTTGAGGGGGTGCATGCAGACGGTGTTATTTCAGGCAGAGTTGCTGCCACTATAAAAGACGTTCATGATACCGAAAAAGTAAAGATACAGGAGGGGACCGGTGAATATAAGGAGGGCAAGAATGTCTTCGGGCAGGAAGCAGAAGTGGAGATTCAACGAACCGTTATAAGAGAAGTCCCCTGTGTTATGCGTCAGGCCAACATTATTGTAGATTTTAGTATAGTTAACCTGAAAACCAGACAGCGTATTTTTACTGATAAGGTTTCGGAAGAATATAAAGAAAAGTTCGGTGGAGAGAATGAATATAGAAGTTATTTAGAAAACAGGATGAGTCAGCTTCCTTCGCAAAATCAAACACTGGAGGAGCTTTCCGATAAAGTTGCCTCAAGGATCGTTGCAAAAATTTTTACTACCGAGATTACCAGAGTTGTAGAATTTGATAACGGCAGTAATAAATATGCGATGGGCATGGGCGGTAACAAGAAGGTGAAAGAAGGAATTAAATACGCTAAGAACGGGGAATGGGAAAAGGGTATAGAGATCTGGAAGGATGTGCTTAATACTGAGCCGGAAAATTCAGCGGCTTTCTATAACCTGGGAATTGCTTATGAAAAGATTGGAGATTTGGAAAACCTGGAGATAGCGCAAAAGATGTATAAAAAAGCGGTCAAACATGGAGATAAAGAAATTTATTTAGATGCTATGCTGAGAATCAAGGAAACTATCCGTGATTTCCCAAAGGAGTCGCATATTAGGTGAATAGGCTGAAGGTGGAAGGCTGCCAGGGAGCTTCAGCCTTCAGTCTTCAGCCTATCCACCTAAATAAAGTTATGCAACAGGTTTTAAGCCACCCAGACTCCGGGTGGCTTTTATAGTTTATATGGAGGTTCATAATTTGGCGAAGCTGCTTGTAATTGATAATTATGATTCTTTTACTTACAATCTTGTTCAAATGTTTATGAATTATGATCTTTCTATTGAAGTGTACAGAAGTGACAAAATTTCTCTTGAGGGGGTAAAAGCAATATGCCCGGATTATGTACTTATCAGCCCCGGACCCAAAGGCCCATCCCATTCAGGAATATCTATCCCGCTGATTAAATTTTTAAACGGCAAAGTACCTGTTTTGGGTGTTTGTCTGGGCATGCAGTGTATTAATGAAGCATTCGGAGGCAGTACTGTCAGATCTTTTTTGCCGGTACATGGAAAAGTCAGCATGATTTACCATAATAATGATAAAATCTTCAAGGGTCTTCCTTCTCCCTTTGCTGCCGCCAGATATCATTCATTGATGGTAAAGCTTAATTCAAGAGAACTGGTTATAACCTCTCAAACCAGTGATGGTGTTGTTATGGGGCTTTCTCACCATAAACTTCCGATTCACGGGGTACAGTTTCATCCGGAAAGCTTTCTTACGGAGAATGGATTTTTAATAGTTGAAAACTTTCTCAGACTTGGGCCGCTTTCAAAGAACAAACTAAAAGATGAACGTCCAACATCGAACGTCGAATAATGATGTCGCTTCGCTATTCTAAAATCGAATAAAGAAAACATAACTTTATAATTTCCTATACAATAAAAATTTTTGTTTATCCTGTTATCCTGTTTAAAAATATGATTAGGGATTAAATTAGTGATGAAAGCCGTTGAATTTTCAATTGATGAAATAAAAAAAATTGCCGGTGAGATTGATGGTATTTATACTGAAAACATTGAATTAGAAGAATCTTTTCTTGATTTTGCTGCTCGTTTTGCCTCAATGCCCGGCACGGTCATTCTTATGAGCGGAGGAGATAATGACTGTTCAAGATACCATATACTTGGCGCAAAACCCTGGCTGACTTTTACCGGACGTGTCAATGACATGAAAATCAAAGCCGAAGATCATAGCTTTAATTTCAGAGCAGATCCCTTTGATACGCTTCGGAATATCTTAAATGCTTACAGGCCGCATGTTCGGCATTTGCACGGCCATAATATACAATCGCCTTTTACAGCAGGCATTTTGGGATACCTGTCTTACGATCTTAAAGATTCTCTTGAAAAACTTCCCCGCACTTCTATAGATGATCTTTATCTTCCGCATATATGCTTTTTTGCTCCTTCAATAATAGTTATACATGATCGAAAGGAAGACAAAACATCTCTCTTTATTCCTGAACGCATTGTTTCCGGAGAAAGTGTTTTACACAAAGACCTTGAAGTTTTTAAAAATATACTGGGATCAAAACAACCGTTAATGGAGAGTTTCAGCGGAGATATAGATGGATTTCGATCAAATTTTACAAGATCCAAATACATAAACGCTGTTAAGCAAATAAAAGAATACATTGCATCGGGCCATGTATATCAGGTGAACCTTTCCCAGCGATTTGAAATGAATTTTGAAGGCAGCGCATTCGGCCTGTTTAAAACACTTTATAATCTTAATCCCGCTCCCTTTTTTTCTTATATAAATGCCGGAGACCATTTTATTGTTTCCACATCACCCGAACGTTTTCTTCTGCAGTCAGGAGACCGGCTTGAAACCAGGCCGATAAAGGGCACAACGCCAAGGGGAGATACTTTAAAAGAGGATAAAAAACTCGGTCTTGAGCTTAAAAACAGCAAAAAGGATGATGCCGAGCTTTCTATGATAGTTGATTTACTGCGTAATGATCTGGGAAAGATATGTAAGGCGGGATCTGTTCGTGTGATTGAGCACAAAAGACTTGAGGCATACAAGAATGTTTTTCATCTTGTGTCAATTGTTGAAGGAATTCTGGACAAAGATCGTGATGCAGTGGATATTATAAAGGCTGCATTTCCCGGTGGTTCGATAACAGGCTGCCCTAAAATTCGAGCCATGGAAATAATAGATGAACTGGAGCCTCACAGACGTCATATATATACAGGTTCCACAGGATATATAAGTTTCCACGACACAATGGACCTTTCTATTGCTATCCGCACAGCCACAATAGTTAATAAAAAAATCATATTTTCGGTCGGAGGAGGCATTGTCTTTGATTCAGATCCCTTTGATGAGTATGATGAAACAATGCATAAGGGCAGAACGCTTATGGAGGTCTTCAAAGGAAAAGAAAAAGTATTAAGCAGCAAAAACCATGTCTGGATTAACGGAAGCATTGAACCCATAAATCTTGCGAAGATAAATGTTACAGATCAGGGGTTTTTATTCGGATATGGTTTTTTTGAAACAATCAGGGTGGATAAAGGAAAACCTCAATACCTTGAAGAGCATATTTCAAGATTTAATCAAACATGGAAACATCTTTTTTTCAAACGAGTCCCGGATTTGACCTGGCAGGATATTATATATCAGGTAATTTCCAGTAACGGGCTGCTGGAAGAAACTGCGGCAGTTAAAATTGTTGCGTCAAAAGGAAACAGCGAAAACTCTTCTTTAAATTTTACGCTTATAGTTATGGCCAGGCCATATACTCATCGGCTGGCAGAAAAAAAAGAACAGGGAGTAAAGCTTGTTGTTTACCCGAAGCCGCGTCAGACACCCCTTGCTGATTACAAAACCCTGAATTATTTATATTACCTGCTTGCTGGAGAATGGGCGAAAAAAAAGGGGGCTGATGAAGCACTCATATTGAATCCGGACGATACGATCTCTGAAACAAACACAGCAAATATCCTGCTGATCAAGGATAAAACTTTCATAAGGCCGGTTTCGCCGCATGTACTGCCCGGTATCATGGAAAAGGTTGTATGTGAACTTCTTTTAAGTTGGGGTTATATGTCGGAAAGCAAAAAGCTATGCCTTGAAGATTTGTTTTTAGCTGATCAGGTTATTATCACTAATTCACTTATTGGTGCCCTTCCGGTTCTGAGCATTGACGGGAAAAAACTGAAAAAACCCACAGACCTTTGGATGAAAATCAACGATGCGGTTCTGTAACCTCTAACCCGTATTTTTCAGAATTATTAAAGGATGTCCCCTTCCGTTGCCCAGATCGGCAAAGATAGAATTTATTTTATCTTTGCCGATCTATGGCTAATTTATGTTTTTGGGAAGAAAATCGGTTATGATATACATCAAATTATCGGTTTCTGGCCATTTTTCAGACAGCGAAATGGAAACGCTCTTTTAATCTGCGCCAAGTCTTAGCAAGCAAGGATGCTAAATGTCCCCAAAGCACACGAAATCATTCCTGGGCATGTTTAACAAGATGTCCCAATTCAGGAAAGATAAGATACTTGCATGCGAGTTTACAGGCTTTAAGGCTGCCCGGCAGACAGAAGAGTATTGTTTTGTTTATTATGCCGGCAGTCGCCCGTGATAAAAGAGCAGCCGAATCGATTTTTTCAAAGCTGAGCTGGGCAAAAAGCGGCCCAAATGCTGTTAGCGCCTTTTCAAATAAAGGGAGCACCGCTTCAATAGTTACATCTTTGCTGCTTATACCGGTACCCCCTGTCATTAATATAACCTGAGGTTCATGACTGCGTATAGCATCAAGGATATTTTCGGTTATGGCTTGTATTTCATCTTGTATAATGTGGTGAAATACAACTCTGTGCCCTTCTTTTAAGGCTCTATTGTTTATCCATAATCCGCTTTTATCATCTTTTAAGGATCGAGTGCTTGAAACAGATATAATTCCAAGTTTGATTTTCCTGGGAGCGTTTTTTTTATGTTCTATTATGCTCATGAGTTATTGGGTGTGCACTTTTCTATGACAACCCTGTCCTGACCATCATGTTCGGTGAGCAAAACATTTACAGTTTCCGAGCGCCTTGTTTCAATAAATTTTCCAACATAGTTGGCCTGAATCGGAAGTTCTCTGTGGCCCCTATCAACAAGCACCGCGAGTTCAATGCGATCGGGCCTGCCAAAATCGATAATAGCATCCATGGCAGCTCTTATGGTCCGACCTGTAAAAAGAACATCATCTATTAAAATAATCTGTTTCCCATCGAGAGGAAAGGATATATCTGTTGCCTGGACGATCGGGTGGTGGCTGATTCTGGTCCAGTCATCACGGTACAGAGTTATATCAATGTTGCCTGTCGGTATTTCAATGCCCTCAATTTCATTAATCTTGGACCGGATACGTTTCGCAATATAAACTCCCCGGGTATGAATGCCTATAAGTGTAAGGTTTTCAGCGCCCTTATGTACTTCAAGGATCTTATGAGCAATTCTTGAAAGTACACGCTCTATATCAGATGCATCGAGAATTGTATCATATTCGCTCATTGCTCTCTCCGGTATATTCATATAGAGTAACGGTTCACGGTTCACGGTTCAGGGGTTAAAAAAGTTGATTGGTTCATACTGTTCACCCAATGAAATTAATGGCTGAAGAAAAAATCGTAAAGCGATTAACCATGAACCTGGAACTGTGAACCTTAAAAGGGTTTATGGGCAACAAAAAACTAAATCTTACGAAGTCTGTATTTATATCATTAAGTAAGTTAATATCAAGAGTTATAAATTTATCAAAATTAAAAAACCTGAAATTGCCTTGATTTTGGCTTTTATTTTATCTATTTTGATTAACCGTTAACCGTGAACCGTTCAAAAAGGTCTTGATATAATGAAATTCCCCTGTACAGGAGTGATATTGGCGGGCGGACAGAATAAGCGTTTTTCGGGTATGAACAAAGCATTTATAAGTGTTGGCGGAAAGCGTATTCTGGACAGAACATATGAAATATTTGATTCCCTTTTTGATGAGATTATCCTGGTTTCCAATGACCCGCTTAAATATCTTGAATGGGATTTACATATTGTGTCTGATATATTCCCGTTTAGAAGTTCTTTAGCAGGAATACATGCAGGACTTTTTTTTTCAAATAATTTTTATACATTTATTACAGCTTGCGATATACCATTCCTGAAAAAGGAGTTGGTTGAAACTGTTATTAATAGTATCGAAAAGGGAGTTGACGTTATTATACCGGAAACTTTAAATAGGATAGAACCGCTCTGTGCGGTATATTCAAAAAGATGTCTTAAACCAATTGAAAATAATCTGATTCAAAGAGAGCTTGAGATTAAACAGTTCTTTAAAAAGGTGAGAGTCAAAAAGGTTCCTGAAAATATTTTGCGTGAAAAGGATCCTGATCTGATTTCTTTTTTTAATATCAATACTCCTGATGATCTGGCCAGGGCAGAAGAAATTATTAAATAAATTATACTTGGTTACCACGGAACGACACGGAGTTTCACTGAAAATTATAAACAATGTATAAGTTACTATAAGAATATTAAACTTGAACGTAGATTACGAGCCGATCTCTTGGTAGAAAATAAGGTCATAAAAAATATAATAAATCAGGACGAGGCCCAATTAATCGATTATTTCAAAACAACTCGCTTGAGAGTGGGTCTATTGATAATTCAGTGTAATTCCGTGAAAATCCGTGGTGAACTATTACAATGAATTTAATTCCCCTTATAGAAACTATAAAGAAACATCCGCATTACAACAGAGCTGGAATGATTCTTTGTCATAATGGAGTCGTGCGGGGCACATCACGAGATGGCAGGAGAGTATCGGGACTGAATATCACGGTGGATTACGAACAACTGCACAAGGTGATAGAGAAGCATAAAAAAAGGCCGGGCATTATAGAAATACTGGTTAAGATAACAGAAGACAAAGAGCTGTCAGTGGGAGATGATGTTATGCTTCTTGTTGTTGCCGGTGACATCCGGGATAATGTTATAAAAGTACTCAGCGAAGCCATTGATGATATTAAATCAACTGTTGTGAAAAAAATAGAGTATTTTGTGTAACTTAGCTTTCGCTAGTTTTTAGAGGTATAATTTAATTTATCAATTCTGTGAGCCAAAGTGCCTAAGATTTTAAGTGCCTAAAGTATATTAAAGTGCCTAAAATGCCTAAAGTTAAGGAATGCGCCTTTGGCGCAACTAATTTTAAGCCTGGCAAAAAAACAATCTAAGCCAATAAAATATGAAGTGTCTAAAGGGAGTTAAAATTTATGAATTAATGGAGCGAAGCGATACCTTAACTTTAGGCACTTTAATATACTTTAGCTCACTTTAGGCACTTATAACTTGATCGCAACATATAGTGTGTGTTTAATTCAATGAGCGCAAGAAAAAACTATCGAAACGTAAGTTGTAAGGAGTTTTTTATGTCTTCATTTTCTCATATCGACAATGAGGGACGCTCGCGGATGGTTGATATAACGGATAAAGAACCGACATTAAGATCAGCGGTTGCTCAAGGGGTCGTTTTAATGGAGACTTCAACATTTGAAATGATCTATGATAATACAATAAAAAAGGGCAATGTACTTGATACCGCCAGAATTGCGGGAATAATGGCGGCAAAAAAAACTTCGGAACTAATTCCAATGTGCCACCCAATTAATATCTCACATATTGATATCAATTTTGAACCGGATAAAGATAAAAGTTCAATCAAGGTCAAAGCTTTGGTGCGGCTTTTCGGTCAGACAGGTGTTGAGATGGAGGCCCTTACAGCAGTATCTGTTGCAGCCCTTACAATATATGATATGTGCAAATCGCATGATAAAAATATAATTGTATCAGATATATGCCTTCTTGAAAAATCAGGGGGGAAAAGCGGAACATTTGTGAGAAAAGAAGTATAAATGAATACATTGGAATATATTGTTTTCTTTATTATCGGCACTGCATTTGGTTTTTTTATAGCCTGGTTTTTTGCAAAGTCAAAGTTTTCAAAGGACTTCCTTGAGATTTCTAAAGAACACTCTTCTGCATTAAGCAGACTGGAACAGATGGAAGATCTTAAAAAGACACTTGAAGAGCGCACTCAAGAGATTAATTTGCTTAATTCAACAATTACCGAGCTGAAAGAGCACCAGGCTAAGCTGGAAACAATCATAGATAAAGAGCGTCTCGCCGTGAATGAAAAGATAGAAATGCTCGAGGATATTCGGAATAATATGATAGATGCTTACAAAGCGATTTCAGCCAGTGCTTTAAGGGAAAACAACCAGACTTTTCTTGACCTTGCAAAAACTACGCTTTCAAAATATATGGAAGCAGCTAAAAGTGATTTTAATGTGCGTAGCAAGGAAGTCAAAAATATTGTTGTGCCCATAAAAGATTCTCTTGATAGATATGACCAGCATATTCAGGCTATGGAGAGATCACGGGAAAAGGCATATGGCGGGCTTTCTCAGCAGGTACTTTCCCTTGTGGAAACCCAGCAGACCCTTCAAAAGGAAACAGGCAATCTTGTAAAGGCTCTTCGTGTGCCGCACGTCAGGGGGCGTTGGGGAGAAATTACCCTTAAACGTGTTGCTGAGCTTGCCGGCATGCAGAACCGCTGTGATTTTTTTGAGCAGCAGTCAGCTTACGATGATAATGGCATTATGCGGCCTGATATGGTTGTTTATCTCCCTGGCAATCGTCAGATTGTTGTAGATGCCAAGGCTCCTCTTTCAGCATATCTTGAAGCGCTGGAAGCAGAGACGGAAGAAGAACGCGAAATATTGATGGCTACACATTCAAAACAGATTCAATCGCATATGCATAAACTGGCACAAAAGGCATACTGGAAACAGTTTAGTCCAACCCCTGAATTTGTTGTATTGTTTATTCCAGGTGAAAATTTTTTTAGCGCAGCTCTTGTTAAAAACCCTCAGCTTATAGAAGAAGGTGTAAATAAGGGAGTTATCCTGGCAACTCCAACTACTTTGATTACTCTTCTAAAGACCGTTTCCTTTGCATGGCGCCAGGAAAATGTTTCTGAAAATGCAAAGGCTATATGCGAACTGGGGCGTGAACTCTATACCAGACTCAATTCAATGGCTAAACATATCGACAAACTCGGCCGCGATATTGAACGATGTACCGGCACATATAACGATGTTATAGGTTCTTTTGAGCGCAGAGTGCTCACATCTGCACGCAGGTTCAAGGATCTTGGCATTTCTCTGCCGGGCGATAAAGATATTGTTCGTATTGAGCCCGCTGAAAAGAAAGCACGTAAACTCGACATCGATAACAGCAAATGAAACACTCATTATTCTTTTTATATTTATCCGCAACTTTTATCCTGTTTTATTTCTTTTTTATAGCCGGATGTTCTGTTCTTAAAATACATCCGCCTTTAAAAGATGAATTTGCAATGCAAAGAATTCCCTCTTGCAGGTATCCTGAATTTTCAGATGATATGGTCTGCGATAGGTTGGAAAATGGAATTTTGCAGAGTATTTCATATCTAAAAAGGTTGCCTTCTTCCAGGCAGTTCAAATTCGGGAAAGACAGCTTTGATGCCGCCCATATGATCAAGTCCATGGAGCATTTTCTGAATTTTATACAGACCAGGCCGTCAAAAGATGAGTTTAATAAGTTTATTAAATCAAATTATCTTGTTTACAAATCGATCGGCGGCACGAATGGCCATGTCCTTTTTACAGGTTATTATGAGCCTGTTCTGCAAGGCAGCCTTGAGCAAAGCACTGAATATAGATTCCCGATTTATGCACGTCCTTGCGATTTAACTACAGTTGATCTTTCTTTATTTATTCCGCACTTAAACAATAAAAGAATAATTGGAAGATATACCGGCCGGACAGTTGTTCCCTACTTTGAACGCGATGAAATAGAATGCAAAGACGCTCTAAAAGGTAATGCAGAAAAAATTGCCTGGATTAAAGACCAGGTTGATCTTTTTTTTCTTCAAATTCAGGGTTCCGGAAGAATTTATTTTGATAACGGAAAGACAATTAATGTCCATTATGATATAACAAACGGACATCCATACCGGAGCATAGGCAAATTGCTTATTGAAGAAGGGATAATAGAAAAATCAGAAATGTCTATGCAAAAAATTCGTGCGTATTTAAAAAAACATCCGGAAGAGGCCAAAACTATTTTAAACTTTAACCCCAGCTATGTTTTCTTCAAGATAGAGGAAGATGGCCCTTTGGGTTGTATTGGAGTTAAATTGACGCCTGGCAGGTCGATAGCATTGGACAGAAGAATATTTCCTTTGTCAGCCCTTGCTTTTATAGAAGCAGAAAAACCTTTAATAAATGACGATGGGAAAATTGATAATTGGATAACTTTCAGCAGATTTGTTCTGAATCATGATACAGGAGGGGCAATACGCGGGCCTGGCCGTGCGGATCTGTTCTGGGGAAACGGTACATACGCTGAGTTAGCGGCAGGTCACATGCAGCACAATGGAAAGCTGTACTTTCTTGTTCTTGATTTTGACAAGAAAAGATGAGATGTTATTTTCGTTAAATCCAAAAAATGGTAACCGTTCACGAAACGTTGAAATTAGAAATTAGAAATTTGGTCTTCATGCTTTTGTACTGTTCTTCCCAATTTCCAATTTCAAGTTTCAAGCCGTGAACGGCTACAAAAAATGTTATAGGTGAGTATTATGTTCGGCATAGGTATGCCCGAAATTTTAATAATTTTGGCAGTAGCGCTTATTGTTATTGGTCCCAAAAAACTTCCTGATCTTGCAAAATCACTTGGCAGAGCTATCGGTGAATTCAAGAAAGCCACACATGAATTTAAAGAGTCTATCGATATAAATAGTGATTTAAAAGATGTTAAAGATACTTTTGAGGATATGAATGAAAGCATAAAAGACGCTGTTGATGACGTTTCCACGGCCTCTAATAATAAAAAGGAAGTTGAGAATAAAGCAGCAGAAGGATCTTTAAAAAATGACTGAAGATGAGAAAATGCCTTTTACCGGACACCTTGAGGAGCTAAGAAAGCGTATAGTTATCTGTTTTATTGCTATTGGTATAGGCTTTATCATTTCATATGGATTTAAGGAAAAAATTTTCCATTACCTGACTATACCTTTAATTTCAGCAATGCAGGCAGACGATAAACTTATTTTTACGGGTCTGCCCGAGGCTTTCTTTACATATCTAAAGGTATCTTTACTATCAGGCTTAATGCTGGCCGCTCCTGTATTATTATATCAGTTCTGGATATTTGTGGCACCAGGGCTTTATGACAAGGAAAGAAAACTTCTCATTCCTATAGTTTTTTTATCCTCTTTTTTCTTTATTGGCGGAGCATTATTTGGATATTTCATTGTGTTTCCATTTGGGTTTAAGTTTTTTTTAGGATTTGCTACTGAAACAATAAAGGCGCTTCCTTCAATGCGTGAGTATTTAAGCTTTTCTTCAAAGTTGTTGTTAGCTTTTGGACTGGTTTTTGAACTTCCTCTTGTTATTACTTTTCTTGCCAGACTCGGCATAGTTACAGTTGAATTTTTAAAGAAAAACAGAAAATATGCCCTGCTTTTATTTTTTGTTTTTGCAGCTATTTTAACCCCTCCTGATGTTGTAACCCAGATTATGATGGCTTTTCCTCTGATGGTTCTTTATGAAATAAGCATACTTGGCGCCAGGGTCTTTGGGAAAAAAAAGTCACAAAAGTCAGATAGTTGAGAGTCCAAAGTTCTTTTAACGCATTGATATTCCTGGTGTTGATTTATTCGTGAGGTCGTTCCGGCAAAAGCCGGAATCTATTATAATTCCAAGAGCATAATGGAAGCTGGAGTAACTTCTCAATAAGTTCTGGCACCAAACGTCATTCCCGTGAAAACGGGAATCCAGAAAATCCGAAAAAGCACTGGATTCCCGCCTTCGCGAGAATGACGATAAAAATTTTTAAAAAGTTGCCAGAGGTTATTGAGAAGTTACAAGCTGGATGCCGGATCAAGTCCGGCATGACGGCAGAACAAGGATGTTTAATTAGTTTTGAACATATGTTCTTTATCTTGACATAATAATTTTTATTTGATAAAGAATTTTATGTAAAAAAGATTAGTTATTTGATAAATTTTGAAAATGGAAGGAGGTGAAAAGTGTATATGAATAAAAGATCTTTATTGATTATAGCTATTGTAGGAATTGCTTCTATGTTTCTTGCTACCGCTATTTATGCCGGGACTACAGTTGCTGATGTTGTCACTATGGAAAACAAGGCTTATGCCAAACACAAGAAGAGCTTAGTCGACTTTACACACAAGAAGCATATTGAGGAATACAAAGCAGGCTGTGGAGAATGTCATCATGATGCTGAAGGTAAACCGCTTAATGATCTGAAAATGGGTGATGAAGTTCAGAATTGCGTCGAGTGTCACACCAAAGCGAGCAGACCTCCAAAGGCTAAAAAAGGCGAACCAAAGCTTTCAAAGAAGGAAAAGATGGAATACCATGCCTATGCCATACATGTAAACTGCAAAGATTGTCATAAGGTGGCCAATAAGAAGAGCGGCACGAAAGCAGCACCTACATCCTGTGCAAAGTGCCATCCCAAAAAGAAATAATTTAATATCTGCTGATTTAATTATTCAGGGCAAACATTATTTATAATGTTTGCCCTGTTTTTTTGTAAAATTTCACCACAGAACGACACGGAGCTTCACTGAAAAATTGGTAACCGTTCACGGGTTCAGGGTTCACCGACGGGTGCCATGG
>JAIVWD010000012.1:0-8326 GCA_049190315.1 Deltaproteobacteria bacterium
CTCCGCATCTCGTTCAACTATTACATTAAAAGTTTTCATTTAATTTTTCCTCCAAAGAGAATGTATTTTTGGCAATTAATCAATAACTTCAAAAATATACCGCCCCGGTTCAGTTTTATTTAAACCACATCAATGTGATTCCTTTCGCAGAAGGATAAACCAAATTTCACTTTTTGGCCACCTGCTCAATTTTGGGATAGCCGCCCAACGCGCTGTTCAGGGGCCGGAAGGGGCGCAGCCCCTGGATGTCCCTTGCAGCAGAAGGTTAGGCGAGATTTTGTCAATATCTATTTTCTTTTCCAATATTTTAGTTCTTTGAAATCGCCAATAAATTTATCCGCCACCACTGGATTAGGGTTCCCAGACTCCATAATCACTGACAAGTTTTGTATGTTCCTATAGAACTCTACCCTATCATGATCATTCTTCATATCGTTTATTACCCACGCCACAACAAGAAATTTCATTGATCCAGGAGGATCATGATCACAACTTATTGAGAGTGGACTATGATTATCGTCAATATCAAGGGGAAGGGCGCTTAGCTCACACCTAAAACAATCATCGGATATACGCCATGATCTCCTCAGAGCCTCTATCCACTCAAGTGTATCTGGCCCCCGAACATATCGGTCTCTTCCTCTTCCACGTTTGGATGAACTTGGCTTTTTCTTCACAAGTTTGTAGCATCTATCACAAATACACCTTTTATCGTAATAGTGTTTTCTCTTGGAATCTTCGATATCTTCAGAGAAGTCATCATATATGCGCACATTCCTATCACTTCCTTTTGCATTGCATATTGTGCACTCATTATTCATATTGAGTCCTACGCCTAACAATTTAAATGTTAAGAAATAAATCAACGATATTAGCTATCCAAATATTATTTCTGGATTTGCATCGTATCTTACCTAAATATAGCGATTTTTTCCTTTAATATCTAATTTCCGGCTAAATATCAAATTCAAAAATACTTAACAAGCGCCATTTCGTTTTGAACCGCCGAATTTCGATATTCAATAACAAGCCCTATTCTTTGGGTCTGTAGTACCAGGGGGAACAAAAGATTCTAAAACGAATTGCAAAGGGGAAAACAAGTATAAACAAAATTCTGATCGTCATTTGATATATAGTAAACCATTCGATCTTTCGGATGGATGTTATAACAGGTGGAGTCAAAATAATACGGAAATCAAGCCCTCTTTTTCTGCCCCATGACTTAAGAGAGTGAGAGAAAAAAATTTCCTCACCGGCATAGACCAGTTCACTGAAACCTCCTGCGCCCTCAAAGCCTTCCCTGAGACAATAGATGAAACATCCGGCAGCCAGGCCGAACTTTATAGATAACCAGTTCCAGAAATCTACAAATTTTTGAGCAAATGGATGCAATGTTTTGTCTGTAGCAACAACAACTCCGCCGCCACAGCACATTCCGGTTGATAGATTAAACAATGCGGTTTGCAGAAGATCCGGCGGCAGGATAGTATCGGCATCTAAAAATATCAGATATTGCCCTTTAGCGATCTTTGCACCGGCATTTCGCGCGCGGGAAATCTGGTTAACAGGCTCATATATTACACGGGCACCGTTCTCTTTAGCTATTTGTGCGGTATTATCCGTAGAATTATTGTCAACGACGATAATCTCTCCATTGGCTTCAACTGCTTCCATAGCTTTCTTAAGGAAATTTAGAGTGTCTGGAAGCCATTTTTCCTCGTTATAAGCAGGAATTATTACTGAATAAGAAATAGTCATATCGTAATAGCTCACCACGGATTATGTGTTGTTCATGAGAAATTCAGGTTAACGGGGATTGCAAGTTAATGTCAACTATGTTAATTTGTAACTACTCAGGTGGATAGACTGAAGGCTGAAGACTGTTAGGGAAAAGCGCATTTTGAAGCCATGTTTGGTGCAAGAATCAGATATTTTCGCCAAAGTACGGCAATCGTGCTCTTCTGATCCCCTTCAGTCTAAACAGCTTCAGCCTGACTACGTGAGTAGTTACGTTAATTTTAGTTTTTAATTTATTTCGAGCAATTTCAAAAGGAGATATGTGTGCATAAAGTTTTATTCCTTCCTCACAATAAAGAAATAAGGGTTAAGGATGGAGAAAGCCTTATTCGTGCTGCCATGGAAGCGGGAGTACATATTAATGCCTCGTGCGGCGGGGAAGGTGTTTGTGGAAAGTGCCGCGTCATCATTGAAAAAGGAAAAGTTGACGGAGGAATATCTGAGAAATTAAACGAAGATGATATTTCCAAAGGATACCGCCAGGCCTGCTTGAGCACCATAATAAGCGATATAGTTGTCCGTGTTCCCATAGAATCAGAGATAGATGCCGGTGTGCTTAATATGCAGAGCACCCCGCGGCGGGCTGCCCTTATAAAGGAAATAAATCTGGAGGATTTAAAAGAAAAAGGTCTTTTCATACCTCCTGTAGAGAAAAAATACCTTGAACTTACTGAGCCGACCGCACAGAACAACAGACCGGATGTAACCAGAATAGTCAGCCATCTCAGGAAAAATTATAATAAGCACCATCTGGAAATTGAGCTTTCTGTTATTCGAAAAGTACCGGACGTAATAAGAGAAGATGGTTTTAAATTTACTGTGACAATAGCTAATCCTGTCCGGGAAAGCGGCCTTATGCGTATTATAAACATTCAGCCCGGTAATACCACTGACAGGAATTTTGCAATTGCCATGGATATTGGCACTACAACAATATATGGTCAGTTGATTGATCTTAAAACAGGCAGTGTCCTGTCAAGTTATGGCGATTTTAATGGACAGATAAGCTATGGCGAAGATGTTATAAGCAGAATTGTGTATGCCGAAAAACCAGGAGGACTGGAAAAGCTTCACGACGTTGTTATGCAATCTATTAACAGGATAATAGACCGAATAATAAAGCAGGCCGATGTTGATACTGACGATATTTCAACTATAACGCTGGCCGGCAACACAACCATGACCCAGCTCTTACTGAAGGTGAATCCCAGGTATATAAGACGTTCGCCATATGTTCCAGCCACAGCTTTATATCCGCCGATAAAAGCGGCTGATCTGGGAATAAATTTAAGTGACCATGTTACAGCACTGGTTTATCCTAATGTCTCAAGCTATGTAGGTGGAGATATTGTAGCCGGCATCATGGGATCGGGGATGTACCTTTCTGAGGAAATCACTCTTTACATGGATATAGGGACTAATGCGGAAATCGTTATCGGCAACAAAGATTGGCTTGCCTGCGCTGCCTGTTCTGCGGGTCCGGCATTTGAAGGCGGCGGCATCAAATTTGGAATGCGTGCCACAACAGGAGCTATCGAAGATTTTTCCATAGATCCTTTTACCCTGGAGCCCATGAACATAACTATTGGAAATGTCAGGCCAAAAGGCATCTGCGGTTCAGGGCTTATCAATATAGTGGCAACTATGTTTGAAATGGGTATTATTGATAATCTTGGTAAATTCAACCACGAACTTGATACAAATCGCATACGTAAGGTTGATGGAATATATGAATATGTACTTGCGTTCGCTCATTTAACCCGGATAGATAGAGATATTGTTCTCACAGAGCCGGATATAAATAACCTTATACGGGCAAAGGGCGCCATGTACAGCGGATGTATGACTCTTCTTGAAGAGGTGGGTCTCAGTATTAATAATATTGACCGTATTATTCTGTCCGGAGGTTTTGGAAGCTATGTAGATTTGGAAAAGGCCATGATCATAGGACTGTTGCCTGAAATAGATCCTGATAAAGTTACTTTTATCGGCAACGGATCGCTCATGGGGGCAAAAATAAGTTCGCTCACAAACCGCATCAGAAAAGATGTGGTAGAGGTGACAAGAAAAATGACAAACTTCGAGCTTTCGGAAACTGCCTCTTTTATGAACAATTACGTGGCCTCTCTCTTTTTACCTTACACGGATATAAGTCTTTTCCCAAAACTAAAAGCGCGCCTTGAAGCTCGCAAGAAAGGAGAAGGGTTTGAAGATAAAGTCAAAAGCCCTTGAAGTAAATATAGCCGACTATCATATTGATGTCGCCATAGATGCCAAATATTCGGTCATTCAGGAAGTCATGTCCAGGTATTATGGACTTATGGATGGATTGAATACTTTTCTTGAAGAGCTTTCTCATCCCTACAGGAATTGGAAATTTATTATACAGGAAGCAAGAAGTTATTCTCTGGACTATTTCTATCTTTTAAAAAACCATCCAAAAGGCCACGAAGCTGCAGCTCTTTTTGTAAATATTTTTACGACCGCAATTAAATCAAGTGACGAAAAAGACACAAAAGCCGACGGCGCTGACAATTTGCTGCTCTTTCTGCAAAAAATTATTAAAGACTCCGGCCCGGATATCAAAAGATTTATGCCGGTAATCAATGACTCATTTGATCACATCAGGAATTACAATGATGAAATCTTCTTCCTTTTTATTAAAAGTTTCTATCAAATTAAAAAGCCGGCCAAAGACCTTTTAACATATTCATCTAAAATAAATATAAGCTATAAGCCAATCAATCTACTTCTATTAAAATATTTTAAGCGCTCATATTCATACTGGCTAAACGAGGAAGACCCTCATATCTGGTTTGAAAAACAAGCGGATTTAATTGATGAGGGCTTGAATTTAAAAGAAATTTTTAATGGGATATCCCATAGCCGGATTAAACAATGGGATCTCGATCTGGATGCTATTGCCCTGGAAAAAGAAATTGATTCTGAAGAACTTTTAAAAAGCCTTCTGCAAATGCCGGGATACAAAGAAATTGTTGAAATATACAGGCAAATTCCTCACAAGCTTCTTCAAGAAGGAATCAAGGCCTGCGAAGGAAATAGATGGAAGCTTTTGTTCCTTTTCCATATTATGAATACCTCAGGACTGTCTATGATACATGAGGAAGCTTTAAGGGATATAAACAGAACTGTAAGCTGGCTTATAGAACATGAGAAGTACTATAATATAGACAAACTTATTGATAAAACTTTTTCTATTTTAAAAACTCGAACAAGCAAGTTTCCCGCCGTAGTTCTGAACTGCGTGCTGAATATGGGTAAAGGTGTCTACAAAACAGATGAAATTGATCTGGTTAATCTTTTTATTGATTCAACAATCAATCTGGGCTTTCAAGCTCCAATGATAGAAGGCGTTGGAAACGACTGGCAAATAAAAGTCAACAGCACTCATATCAGCAATATAAGAACCTGGTTAGAGCTGATCGAGCTTAACCCGAAATGGTCGGCGAATCTTCTTTCCTGCCTTATGATCCATCTTTCTATCAGCGGTGTATTTATCAAAGATACCGATCTGTTCCCAAGAGATATTACAAAATTATTAAATAGCGATATTGAACCGGTATATAATCTTGCCAAACAGTTGATGAGGCTGTTTCCGGTGTATTTTAATGATATCGGCGCTGAAGGAAAACTGAGAGACATTTCTACTGATATCGACGATATAATCGGCAGAAAAGATGTGCTTGTCCATTTTCTGCGAAAACAAAGCCATGTTGAAAGCAACAACCTGATAATCAGCTTTATGGAAGCTGTCCTTAATTTCTGGAAGACCAGAGAAAAAAGCCTTCTTGAGCCATTTGTCCCGCCAAGCATTTATAGCCAAATCACCACTAAAGGGCCATATATTGACGGTGTTCACCTTGCAATGACAAGACTTGAGCAAAAAGGCCTGAACCTGCCTGCTGACCTCATTGCCATAAAAGATGAAAAAATAAAGGAACTTTTTGCAGATATTAAAGAAGTGCCGCAAGTAGATCTGGAAAGGCTGAAACTTGCAATATCTTTTTATAAACTTTTAAACCAGAAATACCATCTCGATTTTATTGAAATAGATTATTATATTGCGCGGCTTAAAGTCGAAGCCTTCCCGGATTTGGACAGGCTGAAAAAAGCTCTGGCTGAGCCAAGGCTCAAGAAAAAACTTTCCATGCTGATCGATTATATTGAATTGTTAAAAAATCTGATTCTGTCACATAAGTCATATGAAGCCAGAGAAGATATTTATAAAAAAAGGCATATAACAGTAGATATACCATCAATGTATGGATACTACCATGAATTGAAATTTGATGCACTTGGTCTTACTTTTCGAATAGAATCTCTGGTGAATGTTCTTTTTGAAGAACTTATTCAAAATATTGACCTCAGCCTTATAACAAGAGCCGCATTTTACCAGATTTACGACCGCTTGATTTTGTTTGACAAGGCATTGAAAGTAAATGGAATTTCTTCAGTTGAAATGGAACGTCAGATAGAATTTTTAGCCCATTCACTTGCAACAAGAGGATTTACTTTTACTCAGTACGTCGATATATTTAAAGGATTTGCCAGAGCGGTAAAAAATATAATAAATGACTATTTTAACAACATCCACGAAGAAAATTTAACAAGAGTTTTAAATCAGATATCAATCGACCAGATACTACCCAAATACCTCCCAAAGGAAGGCATGGCCGACCATGAAAAGCTGAAACACAGAATATCTGAAATCTTTTTGCGAGACAGAACATCTCTTGCGCTTGGACTTAGACAGTTAGACGTTTTTTTAACTAAAATACTAAACACCCTCTTCCAGCAATCTGACAAACTACCCAAAGATAAAGTTCACCTGCTGCTTAACTATGATCCCCAAAGGGCTATGACCTCCATAGTTGACAAAAAAAGCAGGCTTTTCGGAATAATTCATCTCGGCAACAAAGGTCTTAACATAATTAAGATGAAAAATTATGGCATGCCTGTTCCTCCTGGTTTTATAATTACTACAGAAGTATTTCGTTGCAGAGAAATAGTTGACAGCTATCCGCCGGCTGAACAGAATTTCAGAGAACAGGTCGCTAAAAATATATCTGCACTGGAAAAGCTCAACGGCAAATCCTTTGGAGATCCAGCCAACCCTTTGCTTCTTTCAATTAGAAGCGGTTCTTCCATATCTCAGCCCGGCATGCTGGATACTTTTCTCAATGTCGGGATCAATGAAGAAATAGTAGAGGGGATTGCCGCCCTAACCGGAAATGCCTGGTTTGCATGGGACAATTATCGCAGATTTCTTCAGTGCTACGGGATGTCCTTTGATATTGAAAGAAATGCGTTTGATGCGATCATAAGTGATTTCAAAAAAAGATCAGGATTACCTTATAAAAGAGACTTTACCGGCGAACAGATGAGAGAGATTGCGCTGACCTATAAAAAAATTATAAACGATGCCAAAATTTATATTATAGAAGATCCTTTAGAGCAATTGCACCTGACCATCAAAAAAATCTTTGGTTCATGGGATTCATCAAAAGCAAGAACTTACCGTAAAATTATGGGTATATCAGATGACTGGGGTACTGCCGTCACCGTTCAGGAAATGGTTTTTGGAAATCTTTCCAGTTCATCCGGCAGCGGAGTGATCTTTACACATAATCCCAGATGGTCCGGCGACAGCCTGAGATTGTGGGGTGACTTTACCCTTGGAAACCAGGGAGAAGATGTGGTTTCAGGACTTGTTAAAACTTTACCCATCTCTATTAACCAGCAGGAAATAGAAATGAGGGAGACCGACATAACACTTGAAACACATTTCCCCGATATTTATAAGGCTTTAAAAGAGTTGGCCAATGAACTAATCTATAAAAAAGGCTGGACTCCGCAGGAAATAGAGTTTACTTTTGAAGGTCCTTCAATAAAAGATTTGTACCTGCTTCAAACCAGGGACATGGCAATGAGAGAAAGAAAAAAGGTACTAACTTTTGACCCTGAAGAAATAAATAAGGCAAAATATCTGGGCCGTGGTATCGGGGTAAGCGGAGGAGCAATGAACGGCAGGGTAGTCTTTACTCTGGAAGATATTAATAAATGGAAAAAATCTGAACCAAAAACATCTTTAATCCTTGTCAGAGGAGATACTGTCCCTGATGATATCAGGGAAATTTATGCGGCTGATGGTCTTGTAACAGCGCGCGGAGGTTTAACTTCCCATGCGGCAGTTGTTGCTCACAGGTTAGGAAAAACATGCGTTATCGGTTCAGGCAATCTAATATGTAATGAAAAAGAAAAAAACTGCCGCTTTAATCAGGTGTTTTTAAAATCAGGGGATTATATAAGTATCGAGGGGCGGGAAGGTTCAGTTTATCAAGGTAAAATAAAAGTGAAGTAAAATTAGGCATTCTTCATTTGCCAGTTTACACTTTTTTTAGATGGTTCTCTTTGGCGAAGGAATAAAGTAAAATAGAGTTTTAAGTGAGCTAAAGTGCCTAAAGTATGTTAAAGTGCCTAAAGTTAAGGTATTCTGCCTATTAATATA
>JAIVWD010000012.1:8335-27054 GCA_049190315.1 Deltaproteobacteria bacterium
AAACCCAGGCTCTACGAGCCGGAGGCAGGCATGCAGATATAAAATGGCAGGATTCCTTAACTTTAGGCATTTTAGGCACTTTAGCTCACTTTAGGCACTTCTATGTTATGTACTCGTGCAGGCTGAAAAAAGTGTCAACCACTTTTGACTTATTTTTAAAGATGCCAAAAATTAATATAATAGGAAGGAGCAAGATGGGGATGAAACTTGGCGTAAATGGATTTGGAAGAATCGGAAAACTTACTGTATGGCATAATGTAGCCAGAAAATACTTTGATGAAATTATAATTAATATCGGACGGGAGGCCGGCACATCCATTGAGGATATTGCCCATTATGCAGGCAGGGATTCAAATTACGGTCTGCTGCACGGCTTTCTTTATGGTCAAAAAGCTGAGCCTGTTATTCATGATCTGGATGAAAAAAACGGCAGCATGACAATTGACGGTATAAGGGTTAAATTTTTAAGGGCTTCCCGGAATCCGCTTGAACTCGGATGGAAAGATCATGGCGTTAATCTGGTAGTTGACACAACAGGGCAATTTCTTGATCCAACCCTTTCTCCAGACCACCCTAAAGGTGCTTTAAGGGGACATTTTGAGTCAGGAGCAGAGAAAGTTATAGTCTCAGCTCCATTTAAGATAACGGATAAAAGCAAAAAAATGCCGGAAGACGCTGTAACTACAGTAATGGGAATCAATGATAATGACTATGATCCCAGACGACATAAAGCGATTTCAAATGCATCCTGTACTACTACTTGCCTGGCTCATATGATGAAACCTATTCTCAACTTTTTTGGCCATAAAAAAATTCTTTCTGCCTCAATGGCGACCGTTCATGCAGTCACGGGGTCACAGGAAGTTCTTGACCGTCTGCCAAAAACAGGGACAACCGATCTGAGAAAAAACAGAAGCGTAATGAATAATATCATACTAACCACAACAGGAGCGGCCAATACACTCAGGCTGGTCATTCCTGAAATGGAACAAGTTGGGTTCATTGCTGAATCTGTAAGAATTCCAACTTCAACGGGTTCTCTTATTATTCTGGTAATCAATCTTCAGGAGGAACTATCCGGAGAACCGATAAGAAGAAAATTAATAAACAACATGTATATGCAGGCAGCGGCTGAAGATCCAAACGGATATCTGCACTATACGGACATACAGAATGTCTCTGGTGATATTATAGGGATACCGATTGCAGCAACAATAATAGAAGGCCATGAAACTCATACCAGCACTGCTGATGTTAAAATAGATTTGAAAAAAGTATCCGGATTAGACAAAAAAGTTATTTCTTCATTAAATGACACAATCATAAGAATTCCCGTAACTCAGTGCGTCATATACGGCTGGTACGATAATGAAATGGGAAGCTATGTTAACATGCTTGGTGACAGGACTGTTTCGGTGGCAGAAAATATGTGAGAAAGTACAGGTGGATAGGCTGAAGGTAGAAGGCTGAAGGTAGATGAAGACTGAGGGTAGAAGGCTGAAGAGTGAAGAGTGAAGAGTGAAGACTAAAAATTAAGGATTCAAACACCCTTCAGCCTTCTACCTTCAGCCTATCCACCTTCAGTATATCTTTCAGCCTTACAAATTCTTCAACGCTGAGGGTTTCTGCACGTCGGGTTGGATCTATGCCTGCATTTTCCAGCACATGCCTGGATGTTTCAGCAGCAATATGAAGCTCGCTGCCTGCAAGAGCATTTTTAAGATTTTTTCTTCTCTGCCCGAATGCGGCTTTTATTACTCTATAAAGAAACTCTTCATCATCTGAATATTTCAGGTTGTCTTTAAAAGTTATCTCAAGAACCTCGGAATCAACTTTTGGTCTTGGGAAAAATTGAGATGCCTTAATATCTGCGACTTTCTTTATTTTCGCACAATAATTGAGCATAACCGTAAGTCTTCCGTATTCTTTGCAACCCGGCTTTGCCGTAATACGTTGAGCAAGTTCTTTCTGAAACATAAGGATTGCGCGGCTTACAGCATTTCTGGATTTTATAAGTTTAACAAGAACCTGGGAAGAAATATTGTACGGCAGATTTCCTAAAACCAGTATTTTAGGATTGGCTTCTTCGGCAAATTCCTCAATATTAACTTTCAGGATATCTTTCTCAATTAAAATAACATTAAAAAGGCTGTTTAAAGTAAGTTCTGTTTTTAACAAAGAGATTATCTTATGATCCTTCTCAACTGCATAAACCTTTTTTGCTATCCGGGCAACAGGGACCGTAAGGGCTCCCAAGCCGGCCCCTATCTCTAAAACAACATCTTCCGGCATGACCCTGCAACGATTCACAAGCATTTCCGAGGTGGCAGGATTTTCCAGAAAATGTTGGCCCAACTGCTTCCTGGCATGCATTTGCCAGGCGGCAAGTAGTACTCTGGGTGATGTCATTGGATTTAATATTGTCGATTTAATATTGAATATTTATGGAATCGCTTCGCTCTGTTTCTTTTTAAAAATTAACGGAATTCCTTCAATATTCAATGGTCATTAGTCATTGGACAGTAATGTGCATCCTGTATCGTGGACACTGAACCCGTGAACGGTTAAATCTTAGATTTTTTTCGCAATCTGAGTTTAATAAATATTCTGCGGGTTATAAAATAGGCCGCTATAGCAGGGAGAATGCCAAGAATAACTCCGCCTGTAATCATAGCAATAGTAACATCCGCTCCCAGTTTTAACAGCTCTAAAATCGACTCATATTCTGTACTAAAAGGAGCTGAATTGCCAAGAATAGACACCCCGACATCGTAGCTGCCCTTGTAAAAAAAAGGTATAGTAACAGGATTGCTGAACCATACACCGATTGCGGCGGCGGCTTTGCTCCCCCGTAAAATAAATGCCAGAGCTAAAGCAATAACCGTATGAAAAGGAATGGTGGGAGTTACACTGATAAATACTCCTATAGCCATTCCAAGAGCAACATAATGTGGATCACCATTAAGCTGTTTAAATCGAGTTATAAGATGCCGGATTTTCTCCCTCAAATTCATTTAATTTTACCCTGTCTGATGGATTAACTAAGTTGAGCGATTTTTTACTCGACCTGCACCAATCTCTTGCGCATCAAGATCCTGGCACATTTCTTCGCAAAAAATCGCTCAACTTAGTAACATCAAAAATTATTAATTTCAACATTTCATTATTTACTACCTGCAACAGGAAGAACCGGAAGATTTCTTGACTTTGTCTATATCGTTAAGTAATATTTATTGTAACTACTCAGGTGGGTAGGCTGAAGGCTGAAGACTGTTAGGAAAAAGCGTATTTTGAAGCCATGTTTGGTGCAAGAATCAGATGTTTCCGCTAAAAGTATGGCAATCGTGCTTTTCTGACCCCCTTCAGCCTTCAGTCTAAACAGCTTCAGCCTGACTACGTGAGTAGTCACTATTTACATATGCATATTATTTACCACTCACCGAAGGAGGATCTCATGGCAAAAAAAAGGGGGAAATCAGTAAGTTTCGATGCAATGGTTAAATTTTTTATGCGGCAATATGGCATCCCGACAAAAAAAGATATAGCTGATCTTATGACAAAGATAGATCATCTGGAAACACTGATTAAGTCAAAATCAGCGCCAGGCAAAAGCAAACGTTCAGCTAAAGCTGCTCCTAAAAGAAAAGGATTCGACCCTGCATCTTCTTTAACAGCTTCTGATATGGTCATGGGAGTCATTAAGAAGTCCAGGCAAGGTGCGGATTTTGCCGGAATTCAGGCTGAAACAGGCTTTGGGGAAAAAAAACTTAGAAACATTATATTCAGGCTTAACCAGATGAAAAAGATTAAGCGCAAGAGCCGTGGTGTATATATGGTTTCATAGATATCTTCGATATGCTGAATTATTCATATATGTATGCATAAAAGGTTCGAAGTGTACATAATTTGTAGCCGTTCACGGCTTGAAATTTGAAATTGGAAAATAGAAATTGGAAAAAACAGTACAAAAGCATGAAGGCCAAATTTCTAATTTCGACGTTCCGTGAACGCTTACCATAATCTTATATTTGAACTCACGAATCAGACAGCCAAATATCAAATAAGCAACTCCGCAAGATAGTGTCGTGTCACGCGTGAAATATCGTACCAAGCACTCGTCATTCCCGCGAAGGCGGGAATCCAAGTTTTTCTGACTACTTCGGTGCTTCTGGATTCCCGCTTCCGCGGGAATGACGGCCATATTCGCGACACTACATAGATGACAGGACAATAGTTATATGGATAATACTTTGGACCAAAACAATCCCAATATTAAAGAAAACGACAATATCTGCGGCTATTTAATAAAAAAAATAGTAGAACTTAAAGAAATAAGATCGGTTTTATATGATATAGAGCATACTGCAACGGGCGCCAGACATATCCATTTAAGTAACAATGATAAGGAAAATACTTTTGGTGTAGCCTTTAAGACAGTACCGACTGATTCAACCGGTGTTGCACACATCCTGGAGCATACTGTTCTTTGTGGTTCCAGGAAATTCCCCGTACGTGATCCTTTTTTTTCCATGCTGAAAAGAAGTTTGAACACTTTTATGAACGCCTTTACTGCATCTGACTGGACGATGTATCCTTTCTCTACGCAGAACAGGAAAGATTTCTACAATCTAATGGATGTGTATCTTGACTCTGCCTTTTATCCTAACATAAACGAACTCAGCTTTAAGCAAGAAGGACACCGCCTTGAAATTGAGAATAATATAAAAGCCCCTAAGTCATCTAATTTGGAGTCATCTCATTTGGTTTATAAAGGCGTAGTTTATAATGAAATGAAAGGCGCCATGTCATCACCGGATCAAGTAATGGCTCATGCCCTGTTAAATAAGCTGTACCCTGATACAACATATAGTAATAATTCAGGTGGCGATCCCGCTATAATACCCAGTTTATCCTATGCTCAACTTAAGGCTTTTCACAAACGGCATTATCATCCGAGCAATGCTTTTTTCTACACATATGGGAACTTGCCTTTAAGAGATCATCTGTCTTTTATTCAAGATAAAATTTTAAAAGACTTTACAAAAATCGACCCTGAAACAGATGTTCTCTCTCAACCCCGGTGGGATAAACCCATAAAGGCAACTTATCCATATCCTGTTGGTAAAAATGAAGATCCATCAAAAAAATACCAGACTTGCGTCGCGTGGCTGACTGTAGATATAAAAGATTCTTTTGAAGTGCTTGTTTTTACTCTACTTGAACAAATCCTTCTTGGAAATTCAGCATCGCCGCTGCGCAAGGCTTTGATAGATTCAAAGCTTGGAACAGCTCTCAGCGACGGAACCGGGTATGACTCAAATAATAAGGACACCATGTTTGTCTGCGGGCTTAAAGACGTTGAAAAATCCGTTTCAGGCAAAATTGAGTCCATCATTTTTAATGTTTTAAATGAACTCGCAATTAGGGGCATCGATAATAAGCTCATAGAGTCAGCTATTCATCAGGTTGAATTCCATCGCAAAGAAATAACCAACGTTCCTTACCCTTATGGTCTTCGCTTGCTTTTAACTTTTTCCGGCAACTGGCTTCACGGAGGCAAGCCCGAAAGGGTTCTGCAGTTTGATGCAGATCTTCGCAGACTTCGTGATGAGCTTTCTAAAGGCCCTCTGTTCGAGAACCGCATAAAAAAGTATTTTATAAATAATTCTCATAGAGTGCTTCTCACTCTTGCTCCTGACCGGATGATGGAAGAAAAAGAAAAAGAACGGGTTACAGAAGAACTTGAAGTTATAAGAGCCGGCTTAACACAATCAGATATTGAAAAAATAAATGAAGATGCTGAAGCCTTAAAAAAACTGCAGGAAGAAAAAGAAGATGTTTCCTGTCTCCCAACGTCAGAAATTGAAGATATCCAGCCCTCTGTTCAAACTGTACATGAATCTAAAACATATTGCAGGGATGCTGCATCTTGTTATAATCAGCCTACCTACGGCATTTTCTACTTCTCTTCAGCAGCAGGCACCGGCACTTTGCAAAATCAGATGCTTCCTCTTGTACCCTTTTTTTGCTATGCTTTCTCCAAAACCGGTACAAAATTAAGAGCATATACGGATTTAGCGCGGCTGATTGATGCATATACGGGCGGAATTGGTTTATCAGCTCATGCGCGCACCAATTTTGAAGGGACAGGTGACTGCATACCATTTATAACATTCAACGGGAAATGCCTCGTCAAAAACCAGAGCAGGATGTTTGAAATAATCAAAGAACTTTTATATGAATTCGATTTTTCAGATCTGGATAGATTAAAAAGCCTTCTGCTTGAATACAGAGCAAAAATGGAATCCATGATAGTTCACAATGGTCATAGATTAGCTATTTCTCTTGCCTCAAGAAATTTTTCAACTACCTGCGCTTTAAGCGAAACCTGGCACGGTATCCACCAGTTACAGACCATAAAGAATATAACCGACGATCTTACCAATAACAAACTTGAATCTGTTTCCGACGATCTATCATCTATAGGAAAAAATCTTTTAAATAGTAATAACCTCAAAATTGCTTTGATTGGAGAAGACAACGCTCTTTCCAGTGCATCTTCTTATGCTTCATCAATACAAAAAGGACTTGATGAAAGGTCATCATCTGCAAAACCGGCAAATGGTTTTATTTCCCCTGAAATAAGCCTTAATGATGAAATTATCAGGGAGGGCTGGAGTACAAACTCTGCCGTCTCATTTGTATCCCTTGCATTTAAAACTGTACGCATGGAGCATGAAGATGCACCTGCTTTGTCTGTAATCAGCAAGCTGCTCAGGTCGCTGTATCTGCACAGGGAAATTCGAGAAAAAGGCGGCGCATACGGCGGTTTTTCAATATATAACTCAGAAAACGGTATTTTCTCTTTCTGTTCTTACAGAGATCCACATATAGTATCTACTCTTAAAGTATATGATGACGCGATGACATTCATTAAATCAGGAGACTACAGTGATGAGGACATCAAAGAAGCGATCCTTCAAATATGCTCTGAGATAGATAAACCCCATCCTCCAGGCCCTGCTGCAAGAAAAGCATTTTACAGAAAGCTGATTTCATTGTCGGATGATGCTCGAAAACGTTTCAAAACAAATCTTCTTTCATTAAAGCGCAATCAGGTAATAAAAGTTGCAGAAAAATATTTTAATCAGGAAGAAAAAAAACAGGCTGTAGCAGTAATATCCAGTGAAGAGAAATTAAAAGAGGCAAATCAAAAGATCAAAGAAAGTCCTCTAAACCTTTTTAGAATTTAGTATATTCCATTACGGCAGCAATGATAGCCAGTGATCTGCACTGATTATCATTATTTTCAAATTATTATTGGAAACAAGTTTGCAGATACCGCTTTTATTGACAAGCTGAACTGCCGGGATATTGAGAATCTTTTGAAATTTTATCAGACTCTTTGCTGCCTGGGATTCAATTCCGGCATAATCGAAGAGATATAGTTTTTTCTCTAATGAATCCTCTCCCTTTTGATACATATCCAGCCTGCCGCTGCCGCAACCTGATATTGTCAAGACAAAATTTGATTACAGCACAATATTGTCAAATCAATCTCTGCTTGCACTTCAGGCACAGGAACTCTCTATACAACTTACAAACCTGGGGCATATTACAATAAGCAGGAATACGAGCTTGCAGAAAAATATTATCGCGACGCCCTTGAGGTTGAAGTTCGCTCAAGAGTCAAAAGCAGACCCTTTGCCACCTGTGTTTTTCTACTCATCATCATCAATGTAATCAGGGTAAAGTTTCTTGGCACATTCAGGGCAAATACCATGGCTGAAATCAGCTTCAGAGTGCTCACGGATATATGATTCAATCCTGTTCCAATATCCTTTATCATCTCTTATTTTTTTACATTTTACACAAATAGGCAGTATCCCCTGGAGTCTTTTAACGTGTTGCAAAGTCTGTTGCAGTTCTGTGGCAATTTGGTGTTTTTTATCATATTGCATCTTAATGATTTGTCGCTAAATTGCTGCCGCAGTGAAAGCCTTTGTCTATTTTATCTGCTGTTTCCTCTATTGAATCATGAGGAACCAGGCGTACAATTGACCCCTGCGGCAGTGATCCGAGGAATCGTGCAGTAAAAAATGACCTTTTGTTTGCTTTAAGTCGCATGCGTCTTGTAAGTGTGCGCGGCTCATAAAAGACGCTTGCAGTATCCATAACCTTGCCTTCAGGTGAAATTAAGGCAATATCCACATGGCCATGTCTGGGTTGCGGAAGGTTTTTATTCAATTTGACTTTTCCGCTGACGACTGTGATTCCGTCATCCTCATAAATTCTTACCGATCGTATCGATATCCGGTCACTGGACTTTTCGCATTCAACTGTATACATTTTATTGTCCGCAAGATTCATATTGGAAAACGAACACCCGGATAAAACAATTCCTGCAAAAAAAATAACTAATGTGATGGTAATGGTTTGATTTTTCATACCCTCTCCTTTGAATTCGGCTTATTTTATCAAGCCATGGTTTTGTGACTCAGACGGCATCCTTACCCCGTCTGCCCGTACTGATGCGAACAGCCCCGCCAACCGGAATGATGTAAATTTTACCGTCGCTGCGAAGGCCGGTATGCGCTGCTTCTTCGATGGCTGAAACAACCATGTCAACCAGATCATCCTTGCAAAAAACCTCAATTTTAGTTTTTTTTGAAAGTTCCCGTCCGCCGTCGGGCCTGCCTCGGCCAAATCCCCGGACATCAGTGACGGACATGCCTGTTACACCGTTGATCTGCTGGATGACCTGAACAAGTTCATCCAGCCGGTGAGACTTGATAAATGCTTCCACTTTTTGCATTTTTATAGCTCCTTTATTCTTATAAAAGTTTTCAAACAACTTAACATCTTGTAATTGTTTAAATCAGCGCGCCGAAGGCGTACCACCATTTTTCACTTTTCAATATTCACTTTTCACTTCTTCATCTAAGCCATTAAAATTATAGCATAATAATTCATTTGGGAAAGTTTTAATTCTTATTTGTCTTTAACCCCGTTGATTTCATAATCCTGTCGAACAGCAAACCAGGGGTAGATAACAGGAATCACCAGCAGGGTTAACATGGTTGAAGAAACAAGACCGCCCACAACAACCGTTGCAAGTGGACGCTGAACTTCAGAGCCCAGCCCGCTTGACAGAAGAAGCGGGACAAGCCCTAAAATGGTTGTCAATGCCGTCATCAAAACAGGCCTGAGACGAAGCAGCGCCCCCTCCATTACCGCATCCATCGTCGTTATGCCGGTCTCCCTTAGCTGGTTGATATACGAAACCAGCACAAGACCGTTCTGCACGGCAATACCAAAAAGGGCGATAAAACCGACCGACGCCGGAACAGACAGGTATTCTCCGGTGAAAAACAATGCAAAAATGCCGCCGATAAAGGCAAGGGGCACACTGGTATAAATAAGCAGCGCATACCGGAAATACCCGAGACTGAGATAGAGCATGAGAAAAATCAGGAGAAGCACTGTGGGAACAATGACGGTCAGCCGTTTCATGGCCCGCTGCTGATTCTCAAACTGCCCGCCGTATTCAAGATGGTAGCCCGGCGGCAATTGAATCGTCTCCCTGATATTTTTCTGAATATCGGCGACCACGCCGCCCATGTCACGACCGCGGACATTTGCCGAAATCACCCATCGCCGCTGATTTTTTTCACGATTAATCTGGATGGGGCCCACCAGCTTTTTAACCGTGGCCACCTGGGACAGGGGAATCCTGCCGTTGTCCGACGTATGAACCAGCAGGTTCTCAATGGTTTCCGGATTATCACGGTATTTTTCATCATACCGCAAATGGATGCCGAACCGTCTGGTATTTAAAAATATCTGGTCCACCACCTCACCGCCCACGGCCAGTTCCACAAGCTCCAGTATTTCCGATACATTCACCCCATATCGTGCGCAGGCATTTCGATCTGCGATAATCTGCACCTGGGGCTGACCAAAGCTTTGTTCCGTGGACAGGTCCACCAGGCCGGGGATGCCTTCAATCGTCTCCCGGATTTCCTCTGCCTTTTCTCTCAGAACATCAAGATCATCGCCAAACAACTTTATGGCCAGTTGGGTTCGGACACCGGAAAGAAGTTCGTCAAAAAGGTTCTGTATGGGTTGGGTGAAATTAAGCTGAATTCCCGGGTACTGTGACAGTTCCTCATTGAGGGAAGCGATCAGTGCGGATTTGTCTTTGTGATTTTTCCACTGCTCCTTTGGTTTTAATGTCATCTGAATGGCGGCAAAGTTTACCGGGTGGGGATGGCTGCCTGCTTCCGGACGGCCGATTTTGGCGATGGTTGAATCAATTTCATGGTATCGCAGGATGCTGCGTTCAAGTTTCATAATGGTATCTGTAGCTTTTTCAAGTGATATGGACGGCGCCATGGTAACGTTCACCTGTATCACTCCTTCCTCAAGCACCGGGATAAACTCCGTTCCCAGTCTGAAAAAGAGTGTCACGGATATTGCAAATACAACCAGTACCAGAATAACAATTGCGGCTTTGACTTTCAGTGCGGCCGCAAGCAACAAACCATATATCTGTTTAAGAACAACGATAAAGACAAACTCTTTGCCGGGGCCGGCCCGCAAAAAAAGCGACGCCAGCACAGGGGCAAACAGAAGCGCTGCTGCTGCCGAACCCAGCATGGCAAACGAAATGGTAAATGCCATGGGTGAAAACATCTTTCCCTCAACGCCTTGCAGGGTGAAAAGGGGAAGAAATACGATAATGATAATGGCAACTGAAAACAGGATCGGATTTCCCACTTCTTTTCCCGCGGTCACGATCAGTTTGAACGAATTGCGTCCTTTGTTCTTTTCATCGGACAGGTGCCGGTAAATATTTTCCACCATGACAATCGAGGCATCGCCAAGCATGCCGATGGCTATGGCAATTCCCCCCAGGGACATAAGATTGGCGGACATGCCGGTCACTCCCATGAACAGGACTGCAATAAGTGCACAAAGCGGCAGCGAAAAGGCAACAATCAATGTAGCCCGTACATTGCCTAAAAACAGCAAAAGGGTTAAAAGGATGAGCCCGGCCCCCTGGAGCAGGGCTTTTTTTACAGTACCCAGGGCATTTGCCACAAGGCGGCTTTGATCATAATACGGCACAAGGGAAACACCTTTTGGAAGTGCTGTCTGAACTTCCGGAATTTTTGCCTTGAGTCGGGCAATAACTTCAGATGTGTTTTCGCCGAATAGTTTCATAACGATTCCGGCAACCACTTCCTCTTTTCCGTTTCGGGATACGACCCCCCGCCTGATTTCATTTCCAAATTCCACGATTGCCACATCCCTGATGCGAACCGGCGTGCCGCTGATGACTTTCAGTTGTATATTGCGAAGGTCTTCGAGATGTTCAATCAGGCCGACTCCCCGGACCAGATACTCTTCTGCACCCAGAACAAGAAACTGGCCGCCGGCATTGGCATTGTTGCTGGTGATGGCTGCTTCCAGATCCTCAAGTCCCAGGTCATACTTGTTCAGCAAATGTGGATTTACTTTTATTTGGTACTGGAGTATGTGACCGCCCATGGACAGGATTTCGGTCACCCCCGGCACGGTCTGCAATTGAAACTTTACAAACCAGTCATTAAGTTCCCGGAGATAGGTATTTTTGTCCTTGCCCTTTGTATCAACCGTATCATCTGCCGTAAGATAATACATAAACACTTCGCCCAGTCCTGTTGATATCGGCCCCAGGATCGGCGGATCATGCATTTCCGGCAGATCAGCCATCGCACCAGTCATCCGTTCCGAGACAATCTGTCGGGCAAAATAGATATCCACATTGTCCTTGAAATAGACATATATTACCGCCATGCCGAATGCAGACGTGGATTTGACCAGCTTTACCCCCGGAAGCCCGTTCATGGCCGACTCAATGGGAAACGTGATCAGCCGTTCAATTTCTTCCGGCGCCATGCCGTGGGCTTCTGCAAAAATCGGGACCATCACCGGTGATATGTCGGGAAAGGCATCTGTGGGCAATCGGCGGTATTGATAAACGCCGGCAGCTATAACGGAAACCAGAAGCAGGACAATAATCAGCCGTTTCCTTAATGACAGAGCAATAATTTTTTCAATCATATTCGTCTCTTTAATAAAAGTTTTCCAAACGACTTAACATCTTGTAATTGGTCAAATTAGCGCGCCGAAGGCGTACCACCATTTTTCACTTTTCAATATTCACTTTTCACTTCTTTATCTAAGCCATTAAAATTATAGTACAATGATTCATTCGGGAAACTTATTTTTGACCGAGCCCTAATGCCCGTGTCCTGCGTGACCGCCCAGGGTGCTTGTGACAATTTTTGCTTTTAGTTCAAAGGCGCCTGTTGCCACATAGGTGTCACCTTCCGCCAATCCGGAAAGGATCTCCACATGGCGATTGTTTTCCACCCCTTTCTGCACAACAACAGGTTCAAAACCGTTTTTATGTTCACTCGGGACAAAAACAACTGTTTCCCCGTCAAGAATCTGTACGGCATTCTGCGATACCACGAGAACAGATTTTTCTGTAGATACGGATATTTTCCCGGTGATAAATGTACCGGGTCGCCATTTCCCGTCGGTATTCGGGATGACGGCTCGTGCAATCATGCTGCGGGTGGTTGTGTTGTATACAGGGGCCACATATGACAGGGTCGTCTCAACCTGCCTGTCCGTTCCCACTGCCGTTATCAGAATTTCCAGGCCTTTTTCAACAAGGTCTGCATCCTTGGCATAAACATCGCAATTCACCCAGACGGTTGACAGATCGGCGATAATATACAGGGTGGCATCTTCACCCACAAATTCACCCGGAGTCACATGCTTTTCAACAATTTTTCCGGAAATCGGGGACGATATGGTATATGCGGTAAGGCTTTCATTGCTTTCCACAACAGCCAGCAACTCACCTTTTTGAATGGTTTCTCCCAACTGTTTTGCCACTTTTTTTACAATGCCCGGATAACGCGGTGTAATGTGGGCCAGCCGGTCTTCATTAAACCCGATTTCACCCGGCAGTTCAATGGATCTGCCAATGGATTTTTTGTTCACTACGTCAATGGTTAATCCGGCAAATTCCACGGCCCGGTCTGTTAAAACGACTGCTGCCTCTTGTTCATGATCATGGTCATCATGACAGTCTCCTTCTTCATGCTTTACATCCGTATCGTCATGCTTACTGTGAGCGTCATGTTTATCAGGTTCTTGCACCTCTTGAAGGCCGTGGTCGCAATTTTCATGGTCGTGATCCGTTTCCTTCATTGCAAGGCAGACAGCCGGCAGAAGAAGAACATAGAAAACAACAATTAAAAAAAATCTGCTCTGTTTCATCCATATCTCCTTTATTGTAACCGTTCACGGTTGTCGGTTCACAGTTCACAGTTTTTTCAATGAACTATGCAACGATTGAAGCATTTTGGATATTGATTTCAACTCTTGAATTAATTCTTTCGCATCTAAATCAGAAAATATATTAACCTCTCGTAATAACGGTTTACAGTTTGCGGTTGCTCAAAACATAAAACCGTGAACCGATAACTGTAAACCGTGAACGGTTACTTTTTATTTAATAATCTGAACAGGTATTCCCGTAAGCTCCATGAGATCGGCAGCAAGAAGCGCATTTTCAGTGATCAGATCAATACGGCGCAGATTAATCTCAAGCAGATTCCGTCTGCTTTCAAGAACTTCAAGGATACTGATACTTCCATGTTTGTAGTAACGCTCAAGAAGCGCATAAACATTTTTTGCCTTTGGATGCAGCTTTTCAGTTAAAACGGAAAACGCTTCATAGGTATTTTCAATCTCAGAAAGGATCGTGCCTGCTTCTGTAGTACGTTCTACAAAAAACGCCTGGAATTTCTTTCCGGCTGCCGTCACCTCATGACCTTTTGACAAAATGGCTCCTTTGTTCCTGTTAAAAAGCGGCAGAGAAATCGACATGCCTGCGATCACCGCATTCTCATCATCCTCATTATTGCGAAGATAACCTGCGCTTATGGCCAGTTCCGGAAATGCCTCCGCTTTCAGTTGCCGAATTTCGGCTGCTGCTGTTTCCTGCTTAAGTTTCAGCAGTTTTCCTTCCGGATGTTCGTGAATTTTTTTCAGTATCTCCGGCCGCTGCGGCAGCGATATTGCGGTATTCAGTGTAAATGCAAGTTGTATGTCCGCATCATCGGTATTTCCCCACAACGCTGCCAATTCCTTTTTCTGCTGGTTCAGTTGTCTGTTTAAGGCAGCCTTTTCCATGAGAAGCTCATCCAGTTCCATTTCGGTTCTGAGCGCATCTGCCTCCATGGCTGCGCCAGCCTGGATGCGACGTTTTATGTCTGTAAGGCTTTCCCCCATGGCCGATGCCAGGGAATCAAGGACAGCTATTTTTTTCTGTAAACCCAGTATGGGCACGCACCGCCGGATAATTTCCGCTTCCAGCCCGAGACGGGTTGCATCGTTTTCAAGCTCTGCCGCGCGAAGGGCTTTCCGGGCCAGTTGAATGCGGGCATTGCGTTTGCCCCCGATTTCAACCGGCTGGGTCAGTACCACTTCAATTGCATTTTCACCAAAGTTCTCGGAACTGATTTCCAGTTCCGGGTTCAGAATTGCGCCGGCCTGCAGGATTTCTGCTTCAGCCGCTTTTATGGCACTGTTTCCGGCAGACAGGCCAGGATTGTTATTTAATGCTTTCTGTTTGATCTGTTCAAAATTAAGTGCCTCTGCATTCACTATAAATGCATTGAATATGACAGAGAAAACAATTATATAGTACGCAGCCCTGTGGAAAAAGGGTTTCATACGTATCGCCTCCTGTAATGCCTCGTTAAGGGGCAGGTTGAATTGTGTAAATTATGTCTTACGTTTTAATCTCGCAGACACTATACCTCGGAAGGTTGCAAATTGCGTTTTTTTCGGTGAGCAATGAGCATCAAGAGCAAGGCGCGAAGTAGGGGCACGATGCATCGTGCCCCTACCATCCGCCTGAGCAACACAGCTATTGATGTTCAGGGCCAGCGACAATTCGCAATTTGTGGCCTTTCGAGGTATATTACATGGCCAACATTACACAAACCTTTCATGGACATTACAGTTTTGTAATGTTTTCTTAAAGCGGCCGGAAATTTTGTCCTAAACATAGAGAATAATACTCAGGAATCATCTGTTTCCTTCAGCCTTCAGCCTATAGCCTTCAGTCTAAACACCTGAGTAGTTACCAATGTAAATGATAATAAAAGTTTTCCAAATGAATCATTGTGCTATAATTTTAATGACTTAGGATTAAGATTGAAAACTGACTATTGAAAATTGAAAATTGGTGGTACGCCTTCGGCGCGCTAATTTAAACAATTACAAGATGTTAAGTCGTTTGGGAAATTTTTAATGATAAAACGAATTTGTAAGATCAGGAAGGATCTATGCGAGTACTTATTGTGGAAGATGATCAGGAAATTGCTTCTTTTATAATAAAGGGGTTGAAACAGGCGGGGTTTGCCGTGGATCATTCTGCAGACGGCGAGGATGGTCTCCATATGGCCCTCACAGAAACGTATGACGCTGCAATCATTGACATCATGCTTCCGAAGCTGGATGGGCTGAGCATTATCGAAACACTCAGACAGCGGCATATCAATATCCCGGTGCTTATCCTGAGCGCCAAACGCACGGTGGATGACCGGGTTCGGGGAATACAGAAAGGCGGGGACGACTATCTGGTAAAACCGTTTGCTTTTTCCGAACTGCTGGTGCGTGTGCAGGCACTGATCCGCAGGGCCAGTGGGGCTGTTGAACCTTCCAGCCTGACTGTGGGTGACCTGTCCGTGGATCTTCTGAAAAGAGATGTCTCCAGGGCAGGAAAAAAAATTGAGTTGCAGCCCCGCGAATTTGCGTTGCTGGAATACCTGGCACGAAATGCCAACCGGCCTGTTTCCAAGACCATGATACTGGAACATATCTGGGATTTTCATTTTGATCCCCAGACAAATGTTGTGGATGTCCTGATCTGCAGGTTGAGGAGCAAGGTGGATAAAGATTTTCCTGAAAAGATGGTTAAGACGGTTCGGGGGGTCGGGTATGTACTTAAAGCGCCTTATTAATCTGCCCCGAACCATCGGTTTCAGGGTTGCCGCCTGGTACGTGTTTATTTTTACATTGAGTTCGCTGTGCCTTTTTTTAATTACATATTTTTTTATTCACTCAACACTTGTAAAGCAGAATTATGAGGAAATCCTTCTTGAACTGGATGAAATCTCTACGCTATATGATATCGGCGGCATAAGGATACTTGAAAATTTTGTTATTGAAAACAACAATTCCCGAAGATCAAATCCGCTTTTTGTTCGTGTTGCCGACAAAACAAACAAGACCTTCTATATTTCTTCGCCGGAGAAATGGCAGGATTTTGACCTGGCAGCGCTGGAAAAAATTACACCTGATACGGGTAGTGACTGGATACATCTGTCTGCTGTAAACGATGAATACATTCTTGCCGTCAAATCAGCGCATCTTTCATCTGGTTTTTGGATTCAGGTCGGCATGAGTTGCGAAGGCGCTCATAATGCCCTGGACCGGTTTCAAAAATTTTTTCTGGTCGCTATGATTCCTCTGTTTATTTTAGGGCTTGCGGGCGGAATGGTTCTTTCATACCAGACACGTCGCCCCATCCGGAACATTATAAAAACCGTACAGTCCCTGGATATTGAAAAAATGACGGAGATGGTGCCCCGCTCACTTTCAGGCGATGAGATGGATGAACTGGCCGGGCTGTTTAATAAAATGCTCGACAATATCCATCGTCTCATCGAAGGAATGAAGAACTCCCTGGATAATGTGGCTCATGATTTGCGCACACCCATAACACGATTCCGCAATATTGCCGATATGGCGCTGCAGAATGAGGAGGATATTGATACATTGAAGGAAGCGCTTGTAAAAGGCATTGAAGAATCCGATCATATCCTGAAAATGCTGGATACACTCATGGATATTTCAGAGGCCGAGACCGGTACAATGAATATGCATCGCAAACAGGTGGATATTTGTGATCTGATCGGAAAAATTGCAGATATGTATGCGTTTGTGGCTGAAGAAAAAGGAATCGACATGGATATAAACCTTCCTGGAAACCTTTATATTTCAATAGATTCCGACCGAATGGGGCAGGCAATATCAAATATTTTAGACAATGCGGTGAAATTTACCGCTCCAGGAGGGCACATCCATATTAACGCCGGCCGCTTCAATAAAGATGTCATCATCAGGGTAAAGGATACCGGAACCGGTATTTCTCCCGAAGAACTTCCCATGATCTGGGATCGCCTGTATCGTGGTGGCCAAAGCAGCACGGAAAAAGGGCTCGGGCTCGGACTGAGCCTGGTCAAAGGCATTGTAAAAGCCCACAACGGCCATGTTGAGGCGGTCAGCGAACCCGGGAAGGGATCGACATTTATTATCAGGCTTCCGGGGGACGTACGGGACGCGTGAATTAAACTTTCCTTTATTCACAATTCAAGCTTTCACTCCGAGGCTCTATTTTTTGGAAAAATACTTCACTCCGGCAATATTTTTAAAATCTGAATCCTGAGTCCAGATTACGGCATCGAATGCCTTCGCTGTTGCAAGAATAATGCTGTCTGCCATTGGAATACCGTGTTCCAGACTTAGTTTTGAGGCTGCAATCGCCAGCATGGCTGTTAGATCCACAACTCTTCCTTTTTGCATAGCAGCGGCTGCTTGAAGCGCCTCATTCTCACTTGTTTCCCTGAGAACAACCTTGAAGACCTCGTATATCGTTACCGATGGGATAACAAGCGATGCCGTATCTTTCAAAGGGGTTATGAAATGTTTTGCATTCGGTTCGTCTGCGAAGTATGCAAGCCAGCCGGAAGAATCGACGATATTCATATCCTATCTTCCTCTCTTTCAAATTCCGTATTTATGCCTTTTAGGAACCCGCGAAGTTCGGCAATATCTCGTTCAAGGATAAACTCAATCCGTCCGTTATATTCAATAACCTGCATCTTTTGACCGGGACGAAGATTCAATGCATTCCTTACTGACTTGGGTATAACGACCTGGTATTTTGGTGATAAAGTGACCGTTTGCATAACCATACCTCCATCGATTTTAGTTCATATTACAATAACATGATCGATATGATTTTGTCAATTTATTAAAGGCGAACGTCAAGGATCATCGGCACATAAAGCCAGCCAAGGCATTACGAATTGGCACAAAATCGAGCCTAAACGCTCTTAACTATGGTAATATTACGGCAGCTAATATTTTACAGGAGAGCCCTTTAAGCCGCAACCCTCTGATCGTAAGCAATCTGAGGGAATTCCCGGAATCTCCGAATATTGATGCAGGGGAAGGGGTTCGTATGATGTTTGCTACAATGCGTGCTGTCGAAGCCATTACTAAAGCTCAAAATCGAATTTTGCTGGACATGGCCACCGGCACGGGACAGACCTATGTTGCCTTCCAGATTATCTGGCGTTTATGGAAGACCAGAATTAAAAAAAGAATCCTGTATCTGGCAGATCGTAATATCTTGATTGATCAGACCGTTGTGAATGGCTTCAAACCCTTTGGCGATAGGATGACCAAGATCAAAAAACGCCAGGTGGACAAGTCGTATGAAATTTATATGGCATTATATCAAGGGGTTTCTGGACTCGAAGAATGGAAAAACATTTATAAACAGTTTTAGCGTGATT
>JAIVWD010000013.1:0-25364 GCA_049190315.1 Deltaproteobacteria bacterium
TTGGCGGAAATATCTGATTCTTGCATCAAACATGGCTTTTAATGCGTTTTTTCCTAACAGTCTTCAGCCTTCAGCCTATCCACCTGAGTAGTTACACTATTTTTTTATACATACCTCGAAAGGCCACAAATTGCGCTTTTTCGCTGGCTATGAACACCAATAGCTGCGTTGCTCAGGCTTGCAATAGCCTGCTATTCCGCACCTTCGCGCCTTGCTCTTGATGCTCATTGCTCACCGAAAAAAACGCAATTTGCAACCTTCCGAGGTATATATTTTTGCCTATCATAGCCATCTTTATAGCCATAATCAAGAAAATAATTAACAACCCTGCCGCAAGTGGATGGGATCGCAACAGTGAGCGCATTCCCCGTAGTTTGTCGAAGCGGAAGCAAAGATCCCGTCCCAGCGGGGCCGCAGGGAGTTTCAAAGCGGGCTTTTTACCGGGCCTTAAGCCTTCTAATAAGCGGATTGAACCTTTCCTTTCATGATTTTGGGTTTATTCGGTTATCTCACCTTGTTCAGGAGAGCTGGGACAAGAAGTATAAGAAGGCTGGCCATTTTAAAAAGAATTACTGCTATGCAGGTTTGAACCAGTCCTAAAACCGGTAACAGCACCACCCCTCCAATGAGACCGCCTATCCATCCGCCGGCAAGATCGGCTCCGTAAAGCAGACCGGCAGTACCGCTGAGATCGGGAGAGTGCTTTAGATATATCTTGTTGGCTAAGGGAAACTGGGCGCCAATGAGAAGACCGGAAAGAAAGGAGAGCACAAGAAAGATCACCTGGAAGAGAAAGAATACCGCTGGACGGTCTAAGTAAGGGGAAAAAAGAAGAAATATTGCCGGAAGAGTTCCGGAAAAGAGAATCATGGCAAGTTCTAACCCGATAAAGAAGGCAAAATCCCTTTTAACCCTTTTCAAAAGGGAGGTCATGGTTAGACTTCCCGCTGCTATCCCCACCATAAAGGCGGCCACTAAAAGTCCTATCTGGTGAAAGACATATCCATAAACTGCCTGAAAGGTATAGATTAGCGCCAGGTCAAATATCATCCCGGCAAAACCGGAAGCCATAACGGCAAAAGGGATGCTTAGCTTTGTATATATTGCTGGGCTCTTAAAACAGATGATCAAAAAGAGGAGGGTGAATATAGCAAGGGGGATAATCAATAGCCTTAAGTTTACCTGTTCAAACCATTTAAACAGCCACTTCATATGGGGAGAAAAGAGAGAATTCCAATAGGCAAGACTATAGAACATCCCAAGGGGAGAAAAATCCTGATTGATCTTTTCAGTGGCGCCTTTTAGGGAGGTAAAGAACCAATCTGACCACCTGGAATCTAATTTGTACTTTATATGAAACGGGGTTAAAAGGCTTACCTCAAGTTTACGTTCATTAAGCCTCTGGCTGAGTAAGGTGTGGTTAATTAAAGAAACCCCTTTTGAAGTCGAGGCTAAAAACAGGTTGAAGTCCCCGGGGATAACCCGAACATAGGGATAAACCTCTTTAAGGGTATTAAGGATACAGGCGTTGAGATCTCCCAAATCCTTGCTTAAGTAAGTTAGAGAACCGGGTAAAACCATAACCAGTATTCCCCCTTTCTCAAGCCTGTCCTTAACCAAGGAGAAGAACTCTTTAGAAAAGAGCCTGTTTATCTGTAAGGTTGAGGGGTTAGAGATGCCGACCAGAACCAGGTCGTATCTATGATGGGTTTTCTTGATAAAGAACCGGCCATCCAGATATTCGATATTTACTCTGGGGGCAGTGATTTCGGCTTTGGTCATGGGGGTAGGAAACCTCTGAACAACCTTTAATAGCAAGGGATCGAGTTCAGCATAGTCAACCCTTTCTACCGGGTGTTTTAAGAGTTCATGAATCACCCCTCCTGCCCCCCCGCCAATAACAAGCACATTTTTTGGTGAGGGGTGAGAAAGCAAAGGTAGATGGACAAACTCCTCCACAAAGGCTATATCCGGAACCGGGGTGGTAATGATAGGAATTCCATCAGAGAAAAAGGTGTATTGTTCACCCCTTTGGGTGACGGTGATGTTTCCATAGATAGAATTCTGATAATGGACTACCTCCTGCCCTCTCCACTGCCGGCTTATGGAAAGATGATGAATTTTATCCGCCTTTGGGCTGAGGATTAAATAGGCACATAAGACCAGGAATACTGCCGACCCGACTGCCAGCGCCTTGCCGGTTAAAGATTTACGGAGAGGATATCCCAGAAGAAGGATGCACAAGAGGCTGTTCAAAAGCGCTACCCCCAGGGCTATTTGTATGGAATGGAGGTAAGGGACAAGCAAATAGGTAAAAGCAACTGCTCCCACGATTGTGCCCAGGGTTTCATGAACATAGACCCTTCCAATGGAAGATGCGTTGCTTTCCGAAACAAAGTGAAGGGAATATAGCTTACAGCCGAAGGTAAATAACGCTCCATGTGTGATACTCAGGGGAGCAAAAATGAGAAAAGAGGAATATAGAATCGGAATCACCCCCACGCCTTCCCCCGGGATAACCCCTATAAGATCCTTTAATATCCGGGTTGAATAAACCGCCAGGGGTAAACACAGGGAAAAAAAAAGCTGGAGACCAACAAATCCCTCGAGCCTTTTTTTGAGGCGCTCGACCCTTTTCCCCACAAAGAGAGAGCCAAAGGCCTCCAGGATAAGCCAGTTGGCCAGGATAATCCCGATCGCCAGTTCATTGCCTGAAAAGACTACTAAGAATTCTCTCAAAAGTAGGATCTGGACAACAATACCACTAAAGCCCATTACCAGTATGGCAAAGACAAGGCGTCTTTTCATCTATTTCCAGATCCCGGGGATTTTATGGCCGCAAAACTTACACTTCCCCTCTGTCAGGTTATTATTCGAAACCGTAAAATGGATACGGTGAATTAGCCTCTTCCCGCAATTAGAGCAGAAGGTGGAGTTATATTTATGGCCGGGGACATTGCCAATGGTTACATATTCTAAGCCCGCTTCTTTGGCAATCTTATAGGCCTGTTCCAGCTTCTTTATAGGCGTTGGCGGAAGGTTGGTGAGCTTGTAGGCGGGGAAAAAGCGGGAAAAATGTAAAGGTGTATATTCTCCCAGATTCTCTTTAATCCAGAGACACATCTTTTTCACATCGTCAGGATTATCATTCAGGGTGGGGATGTGTAAATTTACGATCTCAAGCCATCTCCCTTCTTCTCTGATAATCTTCAATGTCCTCAGTACCGGCTCAAGTTTGGCAGATGAGGTGTCCTGATAGAATTTATTAGTAAAACCCTTTAGATCGATAGTCACCGCATCGGTATATTTGAGGAGTTCCTTTAAGGGTTCGGGATTCATTCCTCCGTTGGAGTGCCAGAGAATCCTTAAGCCCTTCTTTTTGGCAAGTCTGGCAATATCGTAAACATATTCATAAAAGCTGGTCGGTTCATTATAGGTAAAAGAGAGGGTGGGAATCTTCTTCTTTATGGCTATTTTCACCGCATCTTCCGGCAAAAGGTCATAGGTATATTCCATCTCCTCAATCGATCTCTGGGAAAGATGCCAGTTCTGACAGAATTTACAGCGAAAATTGCAGCCCGCAGTCCCAAAGCAAAGGATATTTGTTCCGGGAAGCATATGGAGGGACGGCTCTTTTTCAATAGGGTCAACATGTACTGCTGAGGGCCTCCCATAGACCAGATTATAGAGTCGGCCATCAATATTCTCTTTGTTGCGGCAGAAACTCCTTTCCCCCTCTTTTAACATACAGCCACGGAAACAGACCCTGCACTGAACTATATTGTTGGCAAGCCTTTTATAAAACATTGCCTCCCGTAGAGAGAGCGCACCCATTTTTGCCCATGCCTTTTTGGTCAATGAGTCAAAAAAACCAGGATAAATTCCAAAAGAGGTTAAAAACAGACAGCCTTTTGTCAAAAATGCTCGGCGGGAAGCTTTTTCTTTAAGAAATCTTTCCATATTGCTTTCCAAGGATCATTGTGTGGCAGATATTGCCATGTATTTTCATTGCGTTACGTATCCAACAGGCATGACATACAATGGCCTGTGCTTTTCTGGAAGGCGCAATGTCTTCGAAACCGCCCGGTCCCGGAAAGCTCCTATTACCACGGTTCCCAAGCCCAGCGCTTCTGCCTGAAGATATATGTTTTGTCCCACGTGACCGACCTCCATATGGGCATATCTAACCCCTCTCTCACCATATCGGTCTGTAATCCTCTCATATTCTGCAGTGATAACAATTACAATCGGCGCATCCGCTATGAACATCTGTCCCAGACAGGCTTCGGCCAAGGATCGGCGAAGATCTCCCTCATAGAGAAGTCTCAGGGAATGTCTTTGTGGATCGTGGTGATAAAGCCCCACGCCGGACCCTTTAACCTTTCCGATAACGACATAGATGTCCAGTGGATATTGAGCGCCGGCGCTGGGCGCAGTCCTGAGTCCTCTTGGATCAGTTTTTCCCTGCGCTGCCCAGAGGATTTGTGAAAGGTCTTCCGCTGTCAAATGAACGTTCCAGAAAGTTCTCTCAGACCTTCTCTTGTTTATCGCTTCTTCCAGGGAGCCCTTTCCCTTTGTCATTGGTTTTGGCAGTGTTATCACGCTCATTGTCTCACCTTTTATTTGTGTTAATGCTTCTTCCACACCGCAGACAAAACTGACTGCCGACAGGCCTGCAAAACCGAGTGTAGTTTGAGCTGCGATGCGGAAGAAACCTCTCCTTGATAACTTCTCTTCATACTTTAATTCAGGGTTCATTTCCTTTACTCCTATAAAGACCGACCCCCCAAACACAACATCACCGATAAAACAATTACCAACCGTACTTTCTTAAATCCCCACATTTTTTCTCTTCCTTGCTTTTGAGTTTACAATGAAACAGAATTTCATGGATTGTTACTAAAGTTTCGCATTTTTTGCAAAACTAAATTCGCTAATCGATTATTTGACATTATCCAGGAGAGCTGGGACAAAAAGTACGAGGGAGTTATTTCGTCCTCATCCCTAAGAAACAGTTGATAATAAAAAACCGCCATGTCACTATTACGACAAACGTAACCGTTCACGGTTTACAGTTATCGGTTCACGGTTGAAAAAAACAGAAGAATGTTGAAGGGAAACGAAAGAAAGAGTATTCTGGATTTCCAAAGGCTTATAAATGTTGCACAAGGATCGGCTACGGAGTTGAGAACACAGATTTATATTTCATGTGAGGTTACGGTGTTTTCTGACTTCATCGCTCTCTAACCGTGAACCGTGAACCGATAACTGTAAACCTGAGTAGTTACCATGCTTCAATCGTTGCATAGTTCATTGAAAAAACTGTGAACTGTGAACCGACAACCGTTAACGGTTACAGGCAAACAAACTACAGGGAGACTTGGAATGGATTATGAAACTTCGGATCTATCGAACGTTTTCCAGGAACTGAAAAGTTCAACTTCCGGTCTGACAGAAGAAGAAGCAGAAAACCGGTTGGAAAAATACGGATTTAACGAACTCAAGGAAAAAAGAAAAGTAACAGCCCTTAAGATCTTAGTACGGCAGTTCGCAAACTTCATAGTCTGGGTTTTGTTTGCAGCAGCCATGATCTCTCTGATCGTGGGCGAGGAACTCAATTTCTGGGTCATTTCTTCCATCATAGGGTTTGTCATAGCGCTGGGTTCTGTTCAGGAATACAAAGCAGAAAAAGCGATGGAAGCCCTCAAAAAAATCGTGGAGCCGACAGCCACGGTCTTAAAAGATGGTAAGGTACGGGAAATAATGACAAGAATGGTGGTTCCGGGCGATATCTTGTTACTGGAATCCGGGGACAAGATCCCTGCGGATGCCAGGATCTTCGAAGTGGTCGGTCTGAAAGTGGATGAATCCGCACTGACCGGTGAAAGCATATCTGTTGAGAAGAAAAAAGGCGACCTGATTTTTGCAGGAACGCAGATTGTTCACGGAAAATGTGAGGCTCTGGTAATAGCAACAGGCATGCAAACAAAGTTAGGAAAGATCGCAGGAATGATCCAGGAAGCCGAGGAGCAGACCCCGCTTCAGGTAAAGATGGCGCAGCTTGCAAAGGGTCTGGCAATCATCGCTCTGGTAGCCTGTGCGCTTACCTTTACGTTAGGACTGCTAACAGGCGCCCCTCTGGAAGGAATGTTGCTGATAGCTTTAGCCCTGGCTGTTGCGGCAGTTCCCGAAGGTCTGCCTCTGACCCTGACCCTGACCCTTGCCTATGGTATGCACCGCATGGCAGGTCATAATGCACTGATCAGGAAGATGTTAGGTGTCGAGACGTTAGGGTCGACCACGGTGATCTGTACGGATAAAACAGGCACCTTGACCAAAAATGAAATGACAGTAGAAAAGATCTTTGTTGACGGCGGTTTTATAGATACAACCGGTGTGGGGTATGAGCCGGATGGGGATTTTTATGCGGATGGTGAAAAGATCGATGTTGTAGAAAATGATAACCTTGCCGTGTTGTTAAAGGCTGCTGTTCTATGCAATAACGCCGTTCTTGAAAAGAGGGGAGGGAAATGGGAAGTCATCGGTGATCCGACAGAAGTATCTTTGATCGTTGCAGCAGCAAAAGCCGGTCTATGGGCAGATGATCTTAAGGATGAATACCGGAAAATAGAGGAAATAGTCTTTACTTCCGAAAGAAAACAGATGACAACAGTCCACAAGAAAGGCGCTGAGCTCATAGCGTTCACCAAAGGCGCTCCCGAAGTTATTTTGAAAAAATGTAAATTCATTGCAAAAAAAGACGGAATAGAAAAACTTGATGCTGATGAGATTACCGGCATCCTGGAAGCAAACAGCAGTCTTGCAAATTCCGCATTCCGTGTTCTCGGAGTTGCTTACAGAAAAGTTTCCGAACCACTGACTCCTGAAAACATTGAAAAGGATCCGGTCTTTTTGGGATTGATCGCCATGATAGACCCGCCGCGAGAAGAGGTAAAAAAAGCGATCAGCGCCTGTAAAAAAGCCGGAATAAAGGTCGTGATGATAACCGGTGACAATGAAGAAACAGCAAAGGCAGTAGCAAAAAAGGTCGGTTTATTTGATGAGGATCAGAAATTCGATGATATCGCAGATGAAAAACTCAGAAGAATAACCAAGGATGGAGCCATCACCGGAAGCGAACTGGATGAGCTTGATGAGGGAGAGTTTAAGAGGATCGTTGAAACCATAAACATCTACGCAAGAACGATGCCTGAACAGAAATTAAGGATCGTCATGGCTCTGCAGGATAAAGGTCATATCGTTGCCATGACAGGTGATGGTGTCAATGATGCTCCTGCCCTGAAGAAAGCGGATATCGGAATAGCAATGGGTATTAAAGGAACAGATGTGGCAAGGGAATCCAGTGTCATGGTACTGCAGGATGATAATTTTGCAACGATCGTTGAAGCAGTGAAGCAGGGAAGAACTATTTATGAAAATATAGAAAAATTCACCTGTTATCTGATTTCAAGAAATTTTACCGAAGTGATCCTCATTCTTTTGGGGATAACATTACTCGGTTTTGAATTTCTTCCCTTGCTGGCGTTGCAAATTTTATTTATCAACATGTTTGATGAGATCATGCCGGCCATAGGTCTGGGGTTAGATCCGATACAAGAAGGGATCATGTCTAAAAATCCAAGGAACCCTGAGGAGCGAATCCTGAAAAAACGAAACCTGATCCTGATCGTCAGTATAGCTGCAATCATGGCTTCGGCATCATTTCTTGTATTTATTCTAAATAACCCGGAAGTCGATATCGGGAAAGCAAGGACATTGACATTTGCCGCTATTGTCACTATGATATTGTTTATTCCCTTTGCTTTCAGGTCCCTGGAAGAGCCCATCTATAAAATAGGTATTTTAAAAAACAAACTGCTCATGGTCGGTGTATCTGCTACCTTTTTGTTGACATTAGGTGTTATGTACATTCCTTTTTTTCAGAAGATATTCGAGTTCACAACACTGAGTCCGGCAGACTGGATTATTCCACTATCTGCGGCACTGGTTTCTCTGATCTTTGCTGAATTCATAAAAATGATGACTCGGAGAATATAGCTACTCGTATCTGGTGAGGAGTTTTCTCACTACAAAGGCATCTGCTCATCGCAGCCCAGATTGGAAAAGGCGTAATAAACCCTTATTTCAGAGTGCCGACGCTGTGTGTCAGGTGGAAGGCAAAACCGTGTTAATATTTAGCATCAGCGTATTCCACCCAACCTCCGGCGGCAACAAGGGATCGGTCAAAGTCGGAGATTGAAAAGCCTGCTTCTTCTTCAAGCCCGTCAGCTTTTAGAATAAATATATTTTTTTCAAGATCAGTTTCAATGAATGTCTCTTTGCCTGAAAAGACCTGGAAAATATGATTTATAATCCGGCCGGGCAGTTCCACTGCCATCATCCCGCAGTTGAACATATTCTGCCTGAATATCCTTGCAAAACTTTCTGCAATCACCATGTTGATGCCGTTTACCTCAAGTGCCCAGGGGGCATGCTCTCTGGAGGAGCCACACCCGAAATTTTCCCTGGTTATGATTACGCTTTTTCCTTCAATATCTTTTCCCGGAGCAAATTCATTCAGTCGCAGATCCTCTAAAAGATGGGGTTTAAGCGCTTTCTTGGAAATTTCCGTAAGGTATTTTGCAGGAATTATTTCATCTGTATTGATATCTGATTTGTCGAGGAACAGCACTTTGCCGCTGAAATTTTTCATAATTCTTCCTCCGGCCTAAGTTAAGCGATTTTTTGCGAAGAAATGTGCCAAGATCTTGATGCGCAAGAGATTGGTGCAGGTCGAGTAAAAAATCGCTCAATTTAGGTTATATAAACTTGAATTTGTAATATACCCCGAGATAGCGCTTGCGGCTGCCGTAGCGGGACTCATAAGGTGCACCATTCCGCCTTTGCCCATCCGGCCGTTGAAATTACGGTTTGTTGTTGAAGCACATACTTCGCCTTCCGCAAGCACGCCATTGCTCATGCCGAGACATGCACCACAGGTCGGATTTGTCACACAAAAGCCTGCGTCCATGAATATTTTCAGAATACCTTCATCCATTGCCTGCCTGAAAACTTTTGAAGTTGCAGGAGATATAATGCCCCGGACAGAGTCGCTTATCTTATTGCCTTTCAGCACCTGGGCGGCAATTCTTAGATCTTCAATTCTTCCGTTTGTGCATGACCCTATGTAAACCTGATCTACCTTTGTTTTTTCCATCTCACTTACGGGTTTTACCTGGTCGGGTTTAAATCCGAAAGTAACCACAGGTTCCAGCCGGCTTATATCATGTTCTATCACATCATGATATTCTGCATCCGGATCAGGAGAAAACTTCTTAAATTCCTCAAAAGCTTTTTCTTTTGTTGGATATTTGTCTTTAATAAATTCCCACAAATATTCAACGGTTGTCATGTCCGGATAGCAGATGCCGCATGTCCCGCCTGCTTCAATTGCCATGTTGCATAGAGTCATCCTGGCTTCCATGCTCATTGCATCAACTGCATGCCCTGTAAATTCTATAACTTTATTTGTTGCGCCGTTTACGCCGAGCCTTCCGATTATGGAAAGAATTACATCCTTTGCATAAACGCCGGCCGGCATTTTACCGTTTATGTTGATTTTAATTGTCGAAGGATAATGAAACGCACAAACGCCCTTTAGAATTCCCACTTCAAGATCGGTTGAGCCGACGCCTGCCGCAAATGCGCAAAATGCACCGTGGGTACAGGTATGGGAATCGCCCATGATTACTGTATGCCCCGGACGAACAAAACCTTTTTCCGGAAAAATTGCATGGCATACTCCGTTTCTGCCTATGTCAAAGAAATCCCTGATATTATGGCGCTGGGCCCAATCTCTTAAAATTTTACCCTGCATGGCTGTTTTTGAATCCTTTGCAGGAGTAACGTGGTCAATTACAGCTTTGATTTTATCAGGATCAAACACCCTGTCTTTATTCCGGCTTACCAGATCATTTATTGCAACAGGTGTTGTTATTTCATGGCAGAAAACAGCATCAAGACTGATAACATGAATATCGCCTGACGGGTTGTCCACAAAATGGGAATCAAATATTTTTTCAGCAACGGTTTTCCCCATATAACCTCCTAACCCGGACAAGCCGGAAGTAAAGTGAAGTGAAAAGTGAATATTGAAAAGTGGTGGTACGCCTTCGGCGTGCTAATTTAAATAAAGGGGGGTATCCACTTCGCTGGCCTACAGAATAGCATAAATGACTTCAGCATGTAAAAACATATTGATTTCATTAGCCATATTACCACTATTGGTTATAGATGGTCATTTTTCTAATAATTCTGACAGTGTGGGTTGGCGATAGTAACTAACTGATAATACAGAAATTATTTGGTTGATTCCAAGATTAGGCCAGCGAAATGGATACCCCCTATTAAATAACTCAAGTTTCGCACCCACTAATTCCCATGAGCCTTCTCTGGCAGGGCAGGTATTAGATAGTTTTTTTAAAAGAGCAAAATAATATGATTGATATTCTAAACCACTATACCTTGGAATTTGACCAGGACAGGCACATAGAAGGTTTTTCACCAGGGATAAAATGCCGTGCATGTCTCGCTCCTTACAAACTGAGTGGGTATGGTGCCGTTGCCAAAACCAGAGTGAACATATTTTGCTTTTTAAAAAAACTATCTAACACCTGCCCCTTAAAGCTTTTGTTGCATAGAGTGGGTGCGAAACTTGAGTAAATAATTATAAAATGTTAAGTCGTTTGGGAAACTTTTATTTCAATTAAAATGATAGAGCGAAGCGATACAACAAATTTTCACTTTTCACTTTTCAATATTCACTCTTAACCAACTAATCGTTATCTGTTTTTAATACTGATAGAAATGCAGACTGGGGAATCATAACTTTTCCCACCATCTTCATTCTTTTTTTACCTTTTTTCTGTTTTTCGAGGAGCTTGCGTTTTCGCGATATATCTCCGCCATAGCATTTTGCTGTTACGTCTTTTCTTAAGGCTGAAATGGTCTTACGCGCTATAATATTTCCGCCGATTGCACCCTGTATGGCTATTTTGAACATCTGTCGAGGAATTTCATCCTTTAGTTTTTCACATGCATGTCTTGCCCGTTCAACTGCCCTGTCTTTGTTGACCAACTGTGATAATGCATCTACACGGTCACCGTTTATCAGAATATCAAGTTTTGCAAGATCTGTCTCTCTGTAATCTATTATTTCATAGTCAAATGATCCATATCCCTGAGTTGATGATTTCAGTTTATCGTAAAAGTCATAAATAACTTCAGCAAGTGGAAGTTCAAAAATCATCTCCAGACGGTTATTAGTAAGATACTGATAAGTAGTATTTATTCCCCGCCTTTCAAGGCACAGCTTCATAACCGTTCCCATGTAACGGTCCGGTATTATTATTGAAGCCCGGATGAATGGTTCGAGCGTTTTATCAATCCCGGCCGGATCAGGATACAAAGCAGGGTTGTCGATTATCCTGGATGAACCGTCTTGCATTATCAGCTTGTATCTCACAGAGGGAGCCGTAAGAATCAGAGAAAGATCGTATTCCCGTTCAAGTCTTTCCTGCACGACTTCAAGATGAAGAAGCCCCAGAAATCCGCAGCGAAAACCAAAGCCCAGAGCTACAGAGGAGTCTTTTTCATAAATCAGTGAAGCATCATTTAATTTAAGCTTTTCCATTGCAAGCGCCAGCTCCTCGTATCCATCAGACGCTACCGGGTAGATAGAAGAAAATACAACCGGTTTTTCAATTTTGAATCCAGGCATTGGGCTTTTACATGGCCGGTTTTTCAGCGTAATCGTATCACCGCAATTGGTGTCACTTACTGTTTTTATCCCTGCAATAATATAACCTACCTGGCCCGCTGAAATCTCCTTTTTTGGTACTTTTTCTATCTGGAATATCCCTACCTCCTCGGTTTTATAAACAGCATTATTGGACATAAAGGTGATGACATCGCCCGGTTTTATTGTTCCCTGAAATATTCTGACATGAATTACAGTACCCCTGTAAGAATCGTAGTGGGAGTCAAAAATCAGAGCTTGAAGCGGTGCCTCCGGATCTCCCGAGGGCGGCGGAAGTTTATTAACCACCACTTCAAGCACATCTTCTATGCCGATACCTTCTTTGGCTGAGGTAAGAATTGCCGATTCCGGATCTAAGCCTAAATCGTCATTGATCTGAATTTTTATTCTCTCAATATCGGCGGACGGCAAATCTATTTTGTTGATTACCGGAATAATTTCAAGATCGTGTTCCACTGCAAGATAAAGATTAGCCAGGGTTTGTGCTTCAACGCCCTGACTGGCGTCTATAAGCAAAAGAGCGCCCTCACATGAAGCGAGAGCGCGTGAAACTTCATAGGTAAAGTCAACATGTCCGGGCGTATCAATAAGATTTAAGAAGTATGTTTGACCGTCTTTTGCTTTATATGGGAGACAAACTGTTTGACTCTTTATAGTGATGCCTCTTTCCCGCTCTATATCCATTGTGTCGAGGATCTGATCCTGAAAATTTCGCTCTGAAACAACATCGGTAGTCTGTATAAGGCGGTCCGCCAGAGTCGACTTGCCATGATCAATATGAGCTATTATGCTGAAATTTCGTATATTCTTCATTAAAGACATAGGATAATATAAATATAAAATTTAAAAGTAAGTTGACACTAATTTTTGTTATAGCTATACATATAATAGAAAAGCAACTTCTATCAAATTGTTTTTCAATGTGTCAACCCTGACCTTTTCCACACATTTTGATATTATCAATTAGTAAATGATGACCAAACAATCAAAAATAGACACCAGTATTTTAATTATCGACGACGACGCCGGTATTAGAAATTCTATCCATGAATTTATTGGCATGGCTGGTTATAAGTCATTCGAGACATCAAGCGCGGAGGAAGCACTTGAAATATTAAAGACAAATACCATTCATGTCGTTATAACCGATATAAGGCTGCCGGGAATGAACGGCCTCGAACTGACTGACCTTATAAAAAGTAGTTATGATACAGATGTAATTGTTATAACAGGCTATATCGGCGATTATTCTTATGAAGAAGCAATCAACAAAGGTGCAAGCGATTTTGTATCTAAGCCAATACGCTTTGAAGAGCTTTTGCTGAGGCTGAGAAGGGTTTTAAGAGAGCGGAATATTACAAAAGAGCGCTCCTTAATGCTGAAGAGACTTCAGGAACTTGCAATAACGGATGGCCTGACAAAACTCTATAATTCCAGATACTTTTATAAACAACTGGATTCAGAGGTTGACAGATCCAAACGTTACAACCATCCTCTTTCGCTTTTGTTTATGGATATTGATCATTTCAAACACTATAATGATAATTATGGTCACCTGGAAGGTGACAAAGTACTGGCCAGGATCGGGAAGGTAATTAAATCATGTCTCAGAAAGATGGATACAGCTTACAGATACGGAGGGGAGGAATTTACCGTTATACTCCCTGAAACAAGCAGGGGAGAAGTTATGACTGTTGCTAAGAGGATAAAGGATGCCATGGCCAATGAAAACTTTTCACCTCAATCCGGAAAATCCGTATCCATAACTATCAGCATAGGAGCAACAGAATATTGCCGGGACGAAAGAATATCAGAATTTGTTCAAAGAGCAGACAAGGCAATGTATCTTTCAAAGCAAAGAGGGCGCAACCAAATCTCAACCCTTTTTAGCGATGAATCTTCATAATCAAATCCATTTCTTGCTGGGTGCAACACAAAAAAGTTGCACTGATCAGGGGTAAACGTTTAGCCTCTTTACGCGCTGTTTTAATGTCGAATATCGAACAAGGAATGTCGAATTATGAAGTTTTAACTGCGACAAAAGTTGTGCTGTCCGAACAATTCATTTCGCTATATTCCTTCCTTCGATATTCATTATTCCTTGTTCGATATTCGACATTCTTTTTTGTTTTGCACCTTTCCTTAATCAGACTGGATCTTCTTAAATAATATTGGGGCCAGAGAGGACGTCAGGATAGCCAGCAATATGATGCTGGAATGAATCTGATTATTAATCAGATTGAGTTTGAGCCCGATGGAAGCAGCAGCAATAATCAGACTCAGGCGCGCCGAAAGGAGTATCCCGCTGGAAAAGCATTCCCTCCATGTCAACCCATTAAAACGGAAAAGGAGAGAGGGGATTATCTTGATTATCCAGGCCACCAGGAAAAGGCCGGCTGCATTTAAAAATATCTGCCACTCCAAAAGAACCTGGAGATCAAAATTCATTCCTACATGTATAAAAAAGATAGGGATAAGAAATCCATAACCAAAGCCCATGAGTTTTTCTTCCAGCACACCGCGATAACGGAAAATTAAGGAAAAGAGCGCTCCACCCAGGAAGGCTCCGAGAATAGGTTCTATTCCCAGAATGCCTGAAAAACCAACAAAGACGAAAAGTAATGCCAGGCTTGCCCTTACTCCTGTTTCTACTGGATCCTCTCCCTTAAATAGTCGGACAAATCTTTCAGGATACCACCAGGCCAGGCGTTTGAGAAGATAGAGAACTAAAGCTGCAAAGACAAAGATAAGCCCGGGCTTGAGCATTTCCCAGCAAAAGCCGTGTTGATAAAAAAGAGAATAAACAGCAATACCAAATAAAGTCAGAAAATCAGCTATTATAGCAGCAAGGATGATGTTTTGGCCTATCAGCGATTTGGAAAGTCCTGTTTCCCTTAATGTAGGTATGGCCAATCCCAGAGAGGTAGTTGACAAAATAAGCGTCATATAAAAACCGAATCCCATAAGTGTGGAAAACAAATAAGCCAGAAGAACTGTGCAGAAAAAAATAAATAGAGCAAAAACCACCGGCTTTCGCCCCTGCTTTTCCAGATACTCAAAGTCAATCTCAAATCCTGATAAAAACATAAGCAAAAGGAACCCAAAGTGCGCTAAAAATGAAAGCCATTCGCCGGACATGATAAGACCCAGTCCACTTTTACCGATAGCTATCCCAAAAAGTATCTCTCCCACAATTGATGGAATTTTCAGGTAACGGGACAGGATCGGTACAATAAAAACAGCAAGGGCGATGATAATTAGGCTGGAAGCCTGATTGATTTCCATAGGAATCCTTAAGATGAGACCTTTGAAAAATGTTCAATTTTGGGCAAAAGAGGGCGTTTTGCTAAGGTCTCAAGACGTTACGATCAGGATAGAGCTCTTAGCTTTATGAATAATGTGCTCACCAACATTTGGTTTGAGAATTGACATTCCTCTGGTTGAGCTGCCCATAACAATAAGATCAAAGTCCTCAGCAGTGTTTGCGATCTCTTTTATCGGGTTTCCCTCAAGCAATATCTCTTCGATAGGAAAATGGTGCATCTCACCTATATGCCGTACATGACGCAGGGCAGTTTGTGCCCATTTTACAGAGTCTTTACTGGCCATAAATACCGGATCAGAAACACTGGCCGTTGCTACCCTGGCTTTGGCAATCCGGCCGATGTCAACAGCTACTTCCGCAGCCAGTTCCGTAGCTCTGGTTGCGTTAGCAGGCACCAGGATGCTTTTATAGGGGAATCGCTTTTTTCCTACCAGAAGCGGACAACTAATGCGATGCGCAAGATTAACTACTTTGCTTGTACCCATAAGTTTTTCGAGCATACCAATCTTATAAAGATTAGTAACGACACAACCAATATTTTCATGACGGGTCATTTCAATAATAGTTTCTTCCAACTCATTTTCTTTCTCAATCCTTTTTATGTCAAATTCTACTCTTTTCTCTGCCAGTTGAACAATTTTTTGTATGATGGCCTCGTATTCTATAGATACCGCACCTGATGAAACAAGAAAAATGATCTTTGAGGCCTTGAAATCCTTGGTCAGGTAGATAGCCTCTTCTACAGACGTCTCTATGTCTTGTTCATTTCGCACAGGAACCAGTATATTTTTCCCGTATTCTAAAGGAAACTTAGGGACATCGAGAGTGAAGAGCTTGGAGACCGTTTTGAAAAGGCTGCTATGGCCTACTATGGTAATTAGATCATCCTTTTGGATTGTGGTATCTCCACGAGGAATAATTATTTCTCCTTTCCGGTATATTGCTCCAACCAGCCAATCTTTAGGACGAATCTCCCGCATGGATTTGCCAACAGCCGGGGAATTGCGAAGCACTTTGATCTCCATTACTTCTCCTCTCCCTTCTCCTACGCTGTTTAACAACATCATTGGACTTTCCAGAAATATTTCTATCTGGTGAGCTACTATATAGGAGCCGCATATGGCTCGGATACCGAGTTCTCGAAATTTTTGAAGGTTATCTGAATCATTTATCATACTTATTATGTTCTTGATTTTGTGTTTCTGAGCAAGAACGCAGGCTTCGAAGTTAATCTCATCACGGTTGGTGACCGCCACAAAAAAATCGGTTTTGTCAATTCCTGCTTCCTGCAAGACAATGTTACTCGATGCATCACCAAGAATCAGCTTCTTTACCGGCTTCATCTTTTTGAAAGATGGAAAACGTTTATCCGATTTATCGACAAGCGTGACATCCCAGAATTTGCCAAGCCTGCGCAAAAGTTCGCGTGCGGTCTTACCTGCTCCTATAATCAACACTCTCATCTAAAAATAACCTTTCATCCTCCGATGGCATACATAGGACGGAGACACTCTCCACCATCCGGTATCCTGACGTGGTGTTGCCTTGGTTTTTTGGCGATAGCTTCCCGAAACAGTTCCTTCAAATCTTGCCGGGTGCATTTATTTCTAAGAGGCGTCTTGACGTCCACCTCATTGTCGGCAAAAAGGCAGGGGCGAAGTTTGCCGTCGGCTGTGAGTCTCAGGCGGTTGCAGGCAGGGCAGAAGTGGTGGCTGAGAGCGCTGATAAAACCAATTTCGCCCTTTGCTGATTCAAATCGATATCTTTCGGCCGGGCCGTCGTGGGTTGCACGCTCAATTCTGTGAAGGGGGCCAATGGATTCGAGTTTCAATTTGATTTCATCTGAAGAGATATATTTTTCATGCTTCCACTTGCTGTCATGCCCGATTGACATGTACTCGATGAACCGAACATGATAGGGCTTTTTCACAGATAACTCGGCAAGTCGAGCGAATTCATCATCATTTACACCTCTGATAGCCACTACATTGATTTTTATGGGCGAAAAGCCGACCGCCTCAGCTTCCTGAAGCCCTTCCCAGACCTCATCAAAACAATTATATCCCGTGATTTTGGCATATTTCAAGCGGTTAAGTGTGTCAAGGCTGATATTGATGCGATGAACGCCTGCATCAAAAATTTCTCTGGCTCTTTCCTTTAAGAGCACACCGTTTGTGGTGATGCTGACATCTTCGAGTTCAGGTATCCGGCACACGGATGCAACGAACCGGACAAAATTTCTACGGGCCAGGGGTTCGCCGCCTGTCAGACGCACTTTCCTTATTCCGCATTCGGTGCCGGCTATAATGACATCCAGGATTTCTTCGTAGCTCAAGATCTCAGCATGCTCAAGAAGCTTCAGATTTTTTACCGGCAGGCAGTAGATGCAGCGAAGGTTGCATCGGTCTGTGACAGAAACCCTCAGGTAGGAAATCCTGCGATTATAGTGATCTATGTTTTGAGCCATAGCGGATGTCCACTTTGAAGTCCCTGGTTTTGGGCCAGCATATCGAGGTGCAATGTCGTGACCTGTTCTAAAAAAGGATACACAGGTCGCTTAATTTTCCTGGTATCAATGGTCTTGATGTACCTTCTGCACTGATCACACACATCCACCCGATACTCCTCTTCTTCTTCGCTAAAGAAATAGTGCAATGTTTTTTGATCCTTATTTTCGCAGAACGGACAATATATCCTTTGGCTAAGCCACTCGTGGTCGCAAAAGCTGCAAAAGAGGAAGCGCTCTCCTTCACCGCGGAGTATGGATATGGCTGGAGGACTGCCGCAAACAGGACAATACCCTTTTTCCCACAGTGTGTCCTTGTCCAGATAAGTGGCTAATTGTTCAGCACAAAGAGAAAGGGATGGCCTTATACTTCCATGTGCCATAAAAAGGAGAACTTCCTTGTCAATTTCCAGGCTTTTTGCTGTTTCATCAAAATAAATGTCATCTTCGCTCAAAGTTTTTGACAACAGGGTTGAGGCATCAACCGTGCCCCTGTCCAGGGCGTCCATAAGCTTCACGCCGGCGTGAGCCAGAACCTCGTTCGCTTCACCGGCAAGTCTGCAAATCTCTCTCAGCAGAGCCTCGGATGCTTTTATATCTACTCTAAAGTCTTTTCTTGCGATCAGGGGAAATCCCTCTTTTCGCCTGACTGAAAGGATGTCTTCGGGGATCTCTATTGGTTGCAGGCGTATGTGTTTTTTTGTGGCTTCCTGGGCCAAAAAAAGCTTTTCATAAAAAGCGAGAATACCTTCATAGGCGGGCCTCAGTGCCTTAATATCTTTCACAGCCTTTTTAATTTGCTCGGCAGTTACAACCTCCTTTTTAGTCATTATTATTACCCACTATCCCCTTCTTCCCTCCATTCTGTATTTTTTCGTAACATTTTTAGCTTTATGAAACAAACCGGTCGTGCGTGAGCTTCATGTGGGCTACCAACTTAAAGCGGGACGCTTTTCGCCATTTTGGCTTTATTGTCGTGTCATGCGTGAAATATCGTATCAGGCACTTGTCATTCCCGCGAAGGCGGGAATCCATTTCCCGATCAGGTCGAGGACAAGCATTTCTGACTACTTCAGTGCTTCTGGATTCCCGCCTTCGCGGGAATGACGGCCATATTTGCGACACTATATAGATGACAGGACACTATGGCAATTCCATAATTAAGCAAAATTTAAGGAGTTGCTAACTGATTGAATTTACAGGCTGTCCAGCCTTACGTTGGTAGCCACAAGAAGCCGGAGATTCAGTCCTGCCGGCGGCAGGCAAGTGTGAGAACTAAAGTTTATATTTCATGTGAGGTTACGGTGTTTTCTGACTTCATCGCTCCCTAACCGTGAACCGTGAACTGACAACTGTGAACGATTACTTTTCCTAAGAGTGTTCTGTCACAAACCGGCTGTCAAACGGGTCAGAGGTCTCAAAAGCTTATTTAGAGCCACTTTTCTTGATATATCAAAGGCCGAATTTGAAGCCACTGCAAACGAGTGATAGAGCATCGGATCTTCTGTGACCAGGTATATAACGCGAACGTCATCAGGATCCAGGAGTTTCGCCTTTGGGTGAATCTTTTTGACCGTGGCCAAACGCCTTCTTGCCATAACAAGCATTTCCTCACGGTCGCCAAAGTTCATGGCACCCGTGGGGCAGGTCTTTACACAGGCAGGCAAAAGTCCGTTTCGGACACGATCGTTACACATGTCGCACTTGGCTAAAGTACCATCACTGGCCGAACGAGGAATGTTATATGGACACGCATCTATAACTTCTTGAGTGTCTATATCCTTGCTGTCAGCCGTAAACAGAACCGCACCGGTTGCCGGATCTCTGAAGATGGCTTTGGGGTCCTCAGCCGTCATCTCACAGGGTGGCTCCAGGCAGTGACGGCACTGATCAGAAAAGAAGAGCCACTTTAGCTTGCCGTCCACAACTGTCTCGTTGAACCTCACTAACTTGTAAGTCACAAAGGAGAGATCCGCCGGGTTCTGGTAGGTTCCACGGTTTACTGTTTTCTCGGCAGGCAGATCATGCCACTGCTTGCAGGCAACCTGACAACCTTTGCAGGCCGTACAAAGCGACGTGTCTATGAAAAATGATTTACCAGGCATTCAGAGCACCTCCTTTTGTGACTACTCACGTAGTCAGGCTGAAGCTGTTTAGACTGAAGGCTGAAGGGGGACAGAAGAGCACGATTGCCGTACTTCGACGGAAATATCTGATTCTTGCATCAAACATGGCTTCAAAATGCGCTTTTTCCTAACAGTCTTCAGTCTTCAGTCTTCAGCCTATCCACCTGAGTAGTTACCTCCTTTTTATATATACCTCGAAAGGCCACAACTTGCGATTTATGACTTTCCGAGGTATAGTTTAGTTATATTGACCATAAAGGCTTTGGATTCAGGGATTCTCGTATTGGGATCACCGGTTGACGGAGTAAGCAGATTTGCACTCTCCTCTGCGCCGCTTTCCGGCCATCTCCAGCCAAAATGCCATGGAATACCGACCTCGTGCACAATCTTTCCTGCTATCTTGAAAGGTTTAAAACGCTTGGTAACAATAGCAGTACATTCAAGTGAACCACGTGCAGATGCTACCTTTACCCGTTCTCCGTTTTTGATGCTCTTTTCTTTGGCAAGCTCTTCGCTCATTTCAACAAAAACCTGAGGTTGAAGTTCGAGCAGCCACGGCTGTGGACGTGTCATGAGGCCTGTCTGCCAGTGTTCTGAAACACGATATGTTGTACCCACAACAGGAAATTCCGGGCTGTTCGATGCCACTGAATCAGCATCTGTTGTGTAAACAGGCGCTGCCGGATTCATACGCTGTTTACTCATCAAGTTGTTTCCAAGTGGCGATTCAAGAGGCTCGTAATGTTCCGGGAATGGACCATCTGCGCGGCCGGGACCGAATATCTGCCCATGACCGTGCTTTCTCATGATAAATGGATGCTTTGCATCCTTTCTCTTTGTCCCGTCAGGATTTTCGAGAGGATACCAGCCACCGTCAGGGACGTCTCCGATCCATTTCTTTGACACATACTTGCCGTCCTTAACATCACCAGCAAACCTGATAACCCAGTCTTTTTTGTCCCACGGCTGTCCTTTGGGGTCAACAGAAGCACGGTTGTAAATAATCCTCCTGTTTACAGGCCAGCACCATGCAAACTCCGGATACAGGCCGATGTTGTTCGGCGCATCCTTCTTGCTGCGTCTGGCTGCCATGTTACCCTTTTCCGTGTAGCTGTTGCAGTAAAGCCAGTTTGCAGATGAGGTTGAACCATCAGCCTGCAGATAAGCAAAACTTGGCACAAGAGTTCCCTTTTTGAAGGATTTATCCTTAACAATAACATCTTTCAGGAAGTAGCCGTTAATCTCTTTGGCTGCCTTGTGTGGATCATACAGGCCGTTCGTCATATAATCCCATTTCAGGTTAAGTATGGGCTCAGGGAAAACCCCGCCTTCTTTATAAATTTCTTTAATTTTGTTGCCTAATTCCATTATGATATTACCGTCGGAAAGGCTGTTTCCAAGCGGTTTCGGCCCCTGATAGCGCCACTGCATCCATCTGCCGCTGTTGGTAATGCTGCCTTCTTTTTCAACAGATACACATGCCGGAAGCATAAAGACTTCAGTTTTTATGGTGGAAGGATTCATACCCGGGCCCTTCCAGAATGAACCGGTTTCATTGTCAAAAAGGTTGACATTGACCATCCAGTCAAGTTTTGCCATTGCTTTGCGTGTTTTATTGGAATTAGCGCCGCTACAGGCCGGATTCTGGCCCCAGGCAAAGAAACCCTTGACAGCATCCTTGTACATTTTATCAAAGATGGTCAACCAGGAATAATCGGTCCCATCGTCCACCTTTGGCAGCCAGTCATACCCGAAATCGTTTGCCTTAGCAGCCTTTTCACCGAAAAACGATTTTAAGAGACTGACTGAATATTTTGGATAATTCTGCCACCAGTTTGCGGAAAGCGGATCATTGCTTTTTGGAGTCCACTTTTTGTTGTATGCATCAAGGGACACATTCGATGCCCTTGGAGTCTTAAGATATCCAGGCCAGATATGCCAGAGCAGACAGTGATCTGTAGAACCCTGCACGTTTGACTCGCCTCGCAGTGCATTAACACCACCGCCTGCAACACCCATGTTGCCAAGAAGCAACTGGATGATGGCCATTGTCCGGATATTCTGGACTCCGACAGTATGCTGGGTCCAGCCCATGGCATACATAATTGTTCCGGCCTTTCCCCTGGCGCCGGTAGCAGCATAAGTCTTGTAAACCTCTGCAAGATCCGCTTCCGGGGTGCCGGTAATCGAGGAAACCAGCCTGGTATTATACCTGCTGAAATGGTTTTCCAGGAGCTGAAAAACGCAGCGGCTGTTGTTTAAAGAGATATCCATTTTCGGGACACCATTTGCATCCATATCAAAAGCCCACTTGCTCTTGTCATATTTCCTGTTTTTTGCATCATAGCCGGAAAACAGACCATCTTTAAATTTAAAATCTTCTCCAACTATAAACCCGGCATTGGTATAGTTTGCCACATACTCTTTATTATAGAGCTTGTTGTCCAGTATGTACTTGATCATACCTCCAAGAAAAGCGATATCCGTGCCTGAACGCAGAGAAGTATAGATATCCGCCCTTGAGGATGTTCTGGTAAATCTGGGGTCAACATTAATAACTTTTGCCCCATTTCTTTGTGCTTCTGTAACATACTTGAATGATATGGGATGGTTCTCCGCAGCGTTGCTTCCCATGATAAGGATGCAGTCGCTGTTGCCGATATCGATCCAGTGATTAGTCATTGCGCCACGTCCGAACGACTCTGCCAGAGCCGCAACAGTTGCGCTATGTCAGATACGGGCCTGATGTTCGATATAGACAAGCCCAAGAGCACGCATTAATGCCTGATAGATCCAGCACTCTTCGTTGTCCATTGCAGCGCTTCCAACTGAGGCAATGGCGGTCGTCCGGTTAACTATCCGGCCTTTGGCATCTTTTTTGGTAAAGTCGGCATCACGGGTCTTTTTGACGCGCTTGGCGATCTCGCTTAGCGCCCAATCCCATGATACCTGCTTCCACTCATTAGCGTAAGGCGCCCGGTACATGGGCTCAAGGAGGCGGTTTTCATTTTCGATCAATCCGGAAAGTCCGGCTCCTTTACTGCACAGAGACCCCCTGTTGATCACATGGTCCGGATCACCCTCGATGTTGATGACACGACCGTCGCCTTTTTTGCTGGTATGTACAATCGCCCCGCATCCCACTGCACAATAAGGGCAGATCGTGGTGGTTTCTTTGGCATACTTAGTCTTCAGCATTTGGGCGTGTGCCCTGACCGGCGAAAGGTCAAAGCCCAAACCGCCGGCAGCAAGCCCGGCAGCAGCAGCGCCGGAAATCCGGATAAATTTTCTGCGTGTTACCTTCATATGCATATCTACCTCCTTTGCCCCAGGTTGCCGAAGCGAATTTTTAATTAGTGCCTGTCCGAAAAGTATTTTTTTAATGCCGGCAATAGTTTCAGCTTATTTACCGATGTGAAGATTTGTGAAAAAGCTATTAGCCATTAGCTGTTAGCTATTAGCTGAATGTGTTATCTGTTTGATTTTTTAAGCTAAAGGCTAATTGCTAAAAGCTAACTGCTAAAAATCTTCCTATATTTCTTTGACCTCCACTTTGACCATCCGATCATCCTGGCGGATTGCGTTTACGATCTCCTGCCCCACAATTACTTTTCCGAACACCGTATGATTGCCGTTCAAGTGCGGCTGCGGCGAATGCGTAATGAAGAACTGGCTTCCGTTTGTGTTTGGCCCGGAGTTTGCCATCGAGATTACACATGTCTCGTGCTTCAGCGGATTTCCTTTTACCTCGTCTTCAAACTGATATCCTGGACCTCCACGTCCGGTACCCGTCGGATCTCCGCTCTGGATCATAAAATCGCTGATCACCCGGTGAAACGATACCCCATCATAGAAACCTTCCCTTGCCAGGAAGACAAAGTTGTTGACCGTTTTGGGTGCGTATTGGGGATAGAGCTCAAGTTCTATGTTTCCCTTGTCGGTTTCTACGACTGCCTGGTAAATTTTTTCCAGGTCGATCTGCATTTCCGGTGGACTGTCCCACTTTTTTATCGCCATGATATTTTTCCTTTCGTTATATATTTAAGGTATATACAGTTGCTTCCGACACATAATAAGTTTACTTTTTCCAGATGGGGAATGGGCAAGCGAAACGTGTGGAAAAATTTTGGTGAACGGAGCCAGTCCGCTACTAACAAATTCTCTGGCGTCAGCAGATCCCATGGCCGCCATCCGGAGATTAAAAAGGAACTTAATCAGGGGACGCTGAGGCACCTCATGTTCCATGATTAAAACCACTCCGGCCGATCTGATAACCCGCTTCATTTCACGCAAAGCGTTTTGTCGAGTCTGCCCTTTTAACTCATACAGTGCATGGGAGCAGGTAATCAGATCAAAGCTTTCATCTGTAAACGGCAAGGATATCGCATCTCCTTCAATCAATATCACCTTTTGGGCACCTGGCTTCTCCCTGGTTTTAAGCAACATCCCGCGGGAAAAATCGTATCCCACGGTAAGACTTGCCGGATAGTGATTGGCAAACGCCAAAATGACAGATCCTGTGCCACAGCAGATATCCAGAATATAAGGATCAGGTGTTTCACCGAGGTCAGCCATTTCCACCAGTACATCCCGTGTATCTTTTTCATCCCCGCGAGAATGCATTTGGATAAACTTGTCGTACACATGAGAGAATATATCGTAATATTTTCGTCTTCCCGTTCTTAGATCCGACATCCTTTTCTCGCAAATTGTGATTTTCGAAAAGCTTACCCGCCTGGAACCCTACCCGGCAGAGGCTAAAGGCACATTCTGCTCCTTAGTCCCCGCTTTCATACTTGAAGGATACCTTGACCTTTGCGCGGTAAGCGCGGACCTTTCCGTCCTCCAACTGCATATCCAGTTCGACTACCTCAGCAATGCGAAGATTACGTAATGACTGCGAGGCCTTCTCCACAGCAGCCGCAGCAGCTTTTTCCCACGACTCGGTGCTTGTTCCAACCAACTCGATTATTTTGTATACACTTTCCGCCATTTTACTCTCCTTTCGCCCACACACTCAATGAGTATAGCAGGCACTATGGTTGATAATATACAAACCCTGTTAGTGGCGCAAGAGCGCCCGATAGTATTTAGTGCCTGAACGAAAACTGCTAATTTTCCCAATTTCTGCGTCAGGCTTAAATTTTGATGGTCTCGTAAAAAGTCCCAACATTTTATTTTGACCGCAACATATAGCATCATCGTCTTGCATTATACCTATATGTTGTGGTAAGAAATCGGTTTTCCGACTTTTTACGAGACCATCAAGTATAATCGGTCAACATTATACCTTTACACCATAGTGCGTGAAATATCGTATCAAGCACTCGTCATTCCCACGAAGGTGGGAATCCATTATTTCTGGCTACTTCGGCGCTTCCGGATTCCCGCTTCCGCGGGAATGACGGTCATTTTTGCGACATTATATAGATGACACGACACTCTTTTTAGATAGCTTTTGCTGTGTGCTCCCTTGTCAACCCAGGGCTTTTGAAATTCTTTACGAATTGGTGTTCGTTATCTTTTTTTCTATGTCCACACTTTGGACATCTCTTGAAGCCATATTCAGCCTCTCTGGATGGCAGATTA
>JAIVWD010000014.1:0-24845 GCA_049190315.1 Deltaproteobacteria bacterium
TCGATCCATAACGTAAGGATCTATAGACTTTCAGATAATTCATTTCACAAGGATAGAAGGAAAAATCTGAGTAAGTCGTGCTGATGTGTACGTCGTCGAGGATTTTGACTGATAACGCAGTGAAATTATTTATCTGAAAGTCTATATCATAACTTTTTTAGATAATGCAAACTGCATTTTATGATAAAGCCTTCAAATAAAAACACCTTGACTCATAAAATCCGCTTTGTTAATTTAACCTGAGTTGAGCGATTTTTTTGCATTTAAAAACGTGTTAAAATAAATAGTTGTCTTTTTGTTGATAGCTTACTTTAAAGGAACGCTATGAATCAGTTTGATATTTTGATTGTAATTATTTTTGGATTTTGCCTGATAAGGGGTTTTTTTAGAGGTTTTATCAAGGAAATGTCTTCGATAATTGGTGTTTTAGGAGGATTCTATGCAGCTTATACCTATTACATGGACTTTGCAAAACTATTATCAGGATGGATTTCAGACAAATCGTACCTTCATATAGTTAGCTTTTTGATTGTTTTTTGCGGAGTTTTCCTTATTATCAGCATTATTGGTGTAGTAATCAAGTATATTCTAAATATTGGATTTTTAGGCTGGATTGATCGTATCTGCGGAGCTGGATTTGGGATAATTAAGGCAACATTAATTGCTTCTGTTTTGTTGATAGCTCTTACCGCCTTCCTTCCAAAGGGGGCACCGATAGTCAAAGACTCTATGCTTTCCCCCCATGTTTCATTTATTTCTGAAAAAATGGCCAAAGTAATTCCTAAAGATATGAAACATCAATTTGTATCTAAAATTGAGGAATTAAAAAAGGACTGGAAGAAAAGTTAACTATCCCCCCTGATTAGTGCCTGTCCGAAAAGTATTTTTTTTAATGCCGGCAATAGTTTTAGCTTATTTACCGATGTGAAGATTTGTGAAAAAGCTTTTAGCCATTAGCTGTTAGCTCTTAGCTGAAGGTGTTATCTATTTGATTTTTTAAGCTAAAGGCTAATTGCTAAAAGCTAACTGCTAAAATTTTTAAGGAATAACTTTGGGAATAAATGCTTTAAATAAACTTATTGACGCGTTAAGAGGTGAAAACGGATGCCCATGGGATAAAAAGCAGACACCCCGTTCCATGTCGGTTTATCTTGTAGAAGAGATATATGAGCTTTTAGAAGCAATTGAATCAGGAAATACCGATGATATCTGCGAAGAACTGGGAGATGTTTTGTTTCATATTCTATTTATAGCCAAGCTGTTCCAGGAGATGGGCTCTTTTAATATAGAAGACGCTGCTTCTGTAAATAAAGAAAAAATGATACGTCGTCATCCTCATGTTTTTGGTGATAGTAAGGTCAGCCGCCCTGATGATTTAAGAAAACAGTGGCACCGGATTAAGATGAATGAAAAAACACATAGTGAAAATAAATCGATATTGGATTCTATCCCTTCAGGTCTTCCCGCTTTGAGGCGTGCCTACAGGATTTCAGAGCGTGCGGCAAGGGTGGGATTTGACTGGGATAATATTTCAGATGTTATGCAGAAAGTTGAGGAAGAATGCTCTGAATTAAAGACCGAATTAAATGAATCAAGTGAAAATCAAGAAAATTTGGCAATAGAAATTGGAGATGTTATATTTACCCTTGTAAATGTAGCCAGATTTGCGCGCATTCATCCTGAAAATGCTCTGACGGATTCCATTAAAAAATTTGAAACTCGTTTTAAATATATGGAGAAAGTTATATTAAAAAGCGGGAGAAAAATAGAATCTGTTTCTCAGGGTGAAATGAATGAATTATGGGAAGAAGCCAAAAGAAAAGGTAACGGTTCAGCCACTAAATCTAAATAAAAATATAATGGGAGCGAGTATCCATTAATATGATTGCTATTATAGACTATGATGCGGGCAACCTTGCAAGTGTGGAACGGGCTGTTTCATATTTAGGTTTTAAGTGCATTGTTACAAATAACATAAAAACAATAGACAGTTCGGAGCGGATAATATTCCCCGGAGTCGGCGCCGCCGGTGCTGCTATGAATAGCCTGAAACGTCTTGGACTGGATTCAGTTATAAAACAGGCGGTTATTGACGGCAAACCAATACTTGGCATATGTCTCGGCACTCAGATAATCATGGAATATAGCGAAGAAAATGAAACACCTTGTCTTAAGATAATAGATGGATTTGTTAAGGCATTTCCGCCGGATATTAAATCCAAAGATGGCAGCCGGTTAAAAATTCCTCACATGGGGTGGAACGGCCTGGAAAACATTAAAAAACATCCGGTTCTTTCGGATTTGCATGAGGATGATGAATTCTACTTTGTTCATGGATACTATCCGAATCCGAACGATTCAGAACACATCCTGGCTACAACGGATTACGGAATTTCTTTTGCATCGGTTATTGGATTCAATAACATAATTGCCACCCAGTTTCATCCTGAAAAAAGCGGGAGACCCGGGCTGTCTTTGCTGAAGAATTTCTGTTTGTGGAATTATAATGCTGCGGGAATAAAATATGTTAAGTAAGCGCATAATCCCATGCCTTGACGTTCGTGAAGGAAGGACAACAAAAGGCATACGTTTTGAAAATAATGTGGATATTGGAAATCCCGTTAAAATGGCTTCTTTCTACTATGAAGCCGGCGCGGACGAGCTTGTTTTTTACGATATTACTGCATCTCACGAAAAAAGAAATATCATGATTGATGTGGTAAGACGTGTGGCTGAGACAATATTTATACCTTTCTCAGTAGGCGGAGGGATACGTGACGTAGATGACATGAGAAATGTACTTTTGGCCGGGGCTGAAAAGGTAAGTGTTAATTCAGCAGCAGTTAAAAACCCTGAAATTATATCTCAAGGAGCTGAAATTTTTGGAAGCCAGTGCATAGTCCTTGGTATGGATGTAAAATATGTTGGGGAAAGTGTAAAAATTCCTTCCGGTTATGAAATAGTAATCAATGGAGGAAGAAAGTATATGGGTATTGATGCGCTGAAATGGGCAGTTGAAGCACAAAAACTTGGGGCAGGAGAGATTTGTTTAAATTCTATAGATGCAGATGGAACTCAGGATGGTTATGAGCTGAAACTGACCGCTCTTATTTCAGAGAATGTTAGTATTCCTGTAATCGCATCAGGGGGTGCCGGAAAACCCGAACATCTTTGCGAAGTTCTGACTAAAGGAAAAGCCGATGCAGCGCTTATTGCGTCAATGGTTCATTATGGCACATATACTGTTTCGGAGATTAAGACATACCTGGATTCATGTGGTGTAAAGGTTCGAAAAAGCTGGTGATGGGAATATTAGGATCAATTGTAACTACTCAGGTGGATAGGCTGAAGACTGTTAGGAAAAAGCGCATTTTGAAGCCCTGTTTGGTGCAAAAATCAGATATTTCCGCCAAAGTACGGCAATCGTGCTCTTCTGACCCCCTTCAGCCTTCAGCCTGACTACGTGAGTAATCACGATCAATTTAGGTTTTATTTACTGCTTTTTCAACCACTTGTTCGAGCTGTTTGATCAATACGCTGCCATTTGATATTAAAAGCCTGCCGGAAATTTTTTCATCTTTATTATCAATTGTATTGAAAACAAATTCATTTTTTTCTTCTTCGGTATATTCAGGGCCGGGTTCTTTTAATTTAGAACTGATTTCACCCTCAACTTCCTTTTGAATACCTGAACGAGTGACTCTATCAAAAATTTCAGCAGCAACTTTTTTGATGATTGCCTGACGTTTTCCTTCAGATGCTTTATTGATTCCTTTTATGGTTGGTTTTTGTTCCTGAAATTTATTTTGCTCAGAAGTTTTACTTTGTGTGAGCTGTTCGCTGAATACTTTGAGAACGTTATGTATTTTATAAGAAGGTATATGCATATTTATCTTCTAATTTATAATTCAGGGCTCCATCCAGCATACCTGATCAACGACAAGCATAGGCTGAATAATATATTCTGATAAAGCTCATATGACTTTCAAATGCAATTTCCGGTAAATCGTTATAATTAAAATAAGCCGCATCAGATGCATCGTCGCCTGGTTTAAGGATACCATTATAATTTTTTATAAGATAACCGACCATAAGCACGCTGTGATATTTTGGACTGATATTTGTTGTAACGCCCAGAAGCATCTCAATTTTACCTGAAAGGCAGGTTTCTTCCTTCAGCTCTCTTAAAGCGCCCTGTTCGGGCGTCTCGCCAAGCTCAATAAACCCCCCGGGCAGACACCAGAAGCCAATTTTTGGTTCTACGCTTCTTTTAACTAACAATATTCTTTCCTTATTATCAACTACAACAAGGCAGGAAGCAGGCACCGGGTTTTCATAAATGGGTTCATTGCAGTTTTTGCAGAAAAGGCGAATAGTTCCTTGTAATTGCTTTTCAGAAAGCCTTGCTCCGCAAAAATGACAAAAAGATTTTTTCTGTATTTTAATCGTCAAAGTTTCCCTTTGGTCCTTTGCCGGTTATAATGGATTCTGCCTTTTTAACAATCTTTTCCGTCGTCCATTCAACCGGATCTTCAAGTCTTTTTGTTTTTGGACCCGGATCGCAGGTTCCGGAATCAAGTATGGAGCTTATAACGATAGGAGCTGTATCCTGTGCATTAAATACATTTACAAGCATTTTATATATGAATTCTTCGACTCGTTTGGACATCCTTTCTTTTATCTCTTTTGGCTGTCCAAGCAGCCTGTTTTCAAACGGCAGGTTAAGCTTCTTGTAATCCCCTGCTTTAAGTCCTTTTGATTCTGCATAGGCAACTATTTCAGACCATATTTTCTCTGTAACGCCTTCGCCTTTTACCTTGATAAACTTGCCATCATTATCAAGCATGGCATTTCCGTAATCATTAACCTCCAGACCCCATGAAATCATTTGAAGAGCTGTAGCCACATTTGCTTTGGTGGTTCTGGTTTTAGCTGCTATCTCTCTCAACCTCTCAGAGCTGTTTCCGGATGTTCCATGCTGTGCACCAGACATGTTGTATTTTGCTAAAGCTTCGTGGATTTCAGCAGTCAGGTTTAGTTGAATTCCCTGGTCACTCGCCTCTATACCATGCGTTGTTCCATTATTTAATGCTATCCAGTCAGGAAAAATATTATTGGCATTCAGACCCTGTATGAGAAACAAAGCTTCATCCACCGTTGAAAGGCCTTCTTTGCCCTTAATTTCACCAACCTCTGTTTCAAGGCCGGCCCATTCGGGGATAAATGGATTCAGCTCAATGTTCGCAAGTAGATTCTTGTCATCAGGCATGTGTGAAGCATCTATTGCAATAGATGTAATTCCTGCTTCAAATAACGTAGGAATTTCTGTTTTTGCCTCTTCAATATCTTCATCTTTTTTTATGCCATAGTGATCTGCGTGTAAAGCTACCGGTATCGTGATATTCAGCTCATTGCACAGAGCGTCAACAATCCTGGCAATGTTCCAGTAATTTACTGCACAATAGGCATTTGCGCCACCTTCCGACTTGGCGATTTCAATGATAATGGGCGAATTTACGCGCTGAGCGGCCTTAAGAGCTCCACGTATCACAAAATAATTTCTGCCGTTAGCAGCCATTGCAATTGCTTTACCCTTTGTAATCATAGCTCTGTCTATAAACTTTCCACTAACGATTAATGCTTTTGAATTGGGGAAAAGCTTTACTATGTTTGGCGGACGACCGATTTTAAGAGCCTTTTCAAAGTCAATTGAATTGTTGACTCTATTATTTGACATAGCTTAACCTCCTTTTAACTAACAGATTACGTACCGAAAAATGTCAATACTCATCCTGTAAATCCTCATCAGAATCCCTTGCTTTACGTTTGATTTCAACTTTCCGTTCACCAAAATCAATAATTAAACCTACAGGTTTTTCGTAAACAAAATCTTGTTTATCCTGTTATCCTGTCAGATTTTTTTTCAATGGGCTAAAGTATTACATTGGTTTAACCTAATTTGAGCTATTTTTGGGGAAGAAATGTGCTGAAATCTTGATGCATAAGGGTTTGCGAAAACCGCAGGCATACCCATGGATATATCGAAGATTTTCACGAATCCTTGATGCGCAAGAGATCAGTGCAGATCGAGCCAAAAATCGCTCAATTTAGGTTTAAGTTTTTATGAAAACTTATGACATATAAATATTCCCACATAATATGTAAGAATTATGACCAACACGGCAATAGAGATGTGTTCCATTACTACCTTCCAGGGATTTACCCCGCGTTCGTTTGCAACGTAGATACTGAAAACAGTCAACAGAAGAAGTCCCCATACTATGCTGACAACAATTGCCTGTTTAAGAGAGAAAATCAACATCGGCACCAGGAAGGTTATTGCAAAAAGGAATTTAGAAAACAGAGTTGAAAGTGTGGCTTCCCATATTTCTATGGTCGGATGTTTTTTTGATTCCTCGGCAATATGAATGCCAAGGGCATCGGATAACGCATCGGCAACAGCTATTGTCAATATGCCGCCTATGATAACTTTCCTTGAGTGAGCACCCGAGTATAGCCCGATAATTAAACCAAGAGTCGTAATTATACCGGATGTCAGGCCAAATCCGAATCCGCTTTTTATGGAACGTTTTAAGCTCACGCAAATCCTTAGGGTTCAGGGTTCACCGTTTAGATTTTAGATTGAAATTTTATTTTATAGTCCTTTTTAGATGTGAAAATCAATAATTATATATTGTAAATAGAGTAATTCATTGTTAAACTATCATGCAAATTTACTTAAGGAGTAACTGATTATGAAAAAACTGAAAACAGGGTTAGTTGTGGCTGTATTTATTTTTATTTCTTGCATTTCATCAGGCGCAGCTTTTGCGAATCAGTCCTCGGTTTCACTGGAAGCTCCGAATTCAGTTGAAAGAGGAACTGAAATCACAATAAAAGTCCATGTTACACACAACGCTAATAATTATTTTCATTATACAAAATGGGTTTCTATAAAGGTTAATGGTAAAGAGATAGCAAGATGGGACTATGGTAAGTATAAGTATAAAAGGCCTAAAGCTAAAAATTTTACCGAGGAGATTAAATACATAGTAACTGATGATGTAATAATTGAAGCTGAAGCAAGCTGTAATATCCACGGAAGTAAAAAAAAGGCGATAAAAAAGGTTTTTATAAAATAAAATTAGCCGGCAGGAGGTCTATTAATGAAGATCGGCGGATTGTCGATTATTTTGATTCTCGGAATTTGCAATTTTATTTTACTTGTTTTTCAGCTTGCAACAGGTCTGCGTTTAATTAAGGTATCGTTTGGAATTCACAAAAAAGCAGGAATTATTTTATTTGTCTGCGCTTTTCTACATGGCATTCTTGCATTTTTTACACGCTGATCTAACCTAAATCGAACTATTTTTTGCGAAGAAATGTGCCAAGATCTTGATGCAGCAAGGTTTGTGAAAAGCGCAGGCATACCAATGGATATGTCGAGACTTTTCGCAAGTCCTTGATGCGCAAGAGATTGGTGCAGATCGAGTAAAAAATTAAGGGGCGGTCTAATTACCACCCCTTAATTCATTTAGTATCATGCAGCCTCAGCAATGCGGCTCAATCAAGATGATGTGGAAGGTTTCTTTTCCAATTCCTCAATTCGTTTATTGATAGCATCCAATGATTTTTGCATGTAATTGGCGTCAGCCTTTAGCATGTCTATCTCATCGGATGCGTCCGCCGGATAGGCCGGGCCTGCAGCAGGCGGATACCATTCGTACCCTCTGCCAAAACCGCGTCCCAAACCCCTGTCCGGGCCGAATCCACCTCGAAATCCGCGTCTTAGCCCTAAACCTCTACCATAGCTAAAGCCTTCAGTGAACCTGGGATTGTATCCCGCATTTGCAGGATTACAAAGGCCCCTGGCTCCGCCGGTCATGGAACCGGCACCGGTCGGACCTGTTCGATCAAATCCTGGCATAGTATTACCTCCTTAGGGCTCGGTAAAAAATAACTTGGCATTTTTGCATCCCGACTTCACCATATCTTTAACCGATCTTCAATCACAAAAGTCCTCGAAATAACCCGCTATTCCTGCGGTTTTGCTCAATCAGATCGATTAAATCTACGGCAAATTCGGGCGCAAATTCTACCAGGTTATTTTTGACCGAGCCCTCAATGTAATTTTGTTTTGGATTGAATGATTACCGTTTACCGTCTGTTACCGCGGCCTTGTCCCGCTCCTCTGCCTTTTCCCTGACCTCGGCCGGCACCCCTGCCTGCTCTCTGTCCCCTGCCGGTTTCCATACCGCCTTGACTCTGCGGTGCAGGGTTTCCGCCCTTAGGACCACACTTCCCAAGGCCTTGTCCCGTCTTCGGGCCCTGGCCCTGGGGGCCTGTTCTATCTCCTTGTGGCATATCGCTCACCTCCTTCCATGCCCTCTTCCTCCTCCTCTTCTGCGTCGACGCCCGCCCATGCCGCGAAATTCATATGCACCGCCCCCGATTTTCAGGACTTTTCCGGTAATCAGGGCTCCTGCTACAATGCTGCGGGCATTGGCAAGAATTCGGCCATAGGTATGCCGGGATACCTCCATCATATTTGCGGCCGTTTCCTGATCCAGGTGTTCAAAATCGCTCAGCCTGATGGATTCCAGTTCTTCCACGGACATAAAAATCTCGCCGGTAACGGTCACTCCCTGAGGAACAAAAGCAGCGATGGCCGGATAGGCGGATACAAATCTGGGCTTTTTGGGTCGGGGCATTGAATGTTTTCTCCTATTACGCTCATTTGAGCATAATATAAAGCTTACATTGACTGGTGTCAATGAAAAATATGCTCATAAGATCAAAATAATTCCAGGGTAAACGTATTGGGGAATAATTTTACCTTTTGGATCCGGTTCGGGGATTAAAATAAGAAATATCGGAGGGGGTTTGCCAAGGGGACATCTTTGATGTAATTATACTATAATTCGGAATCGTTTTAGAGTTTGTCTATATCTTTTTCAACACTTTGATAACCAACCAATAGCCTTAATTTTACATTTTCTGGTTTTTCGCAAGAAGTGCCGGAATATTTTCTAATAAGACTACCCATATCTTTAGATGCTGCCGGAGATAAATAATGAATCAAATCCGGCCCGGATTCCGGAATTTCTGAGAAAAGAGCAAAATTTTGCGGAGCCCCAAGTTTCATGAATATTTTGTTAAACATATCCATCATTTCACTGTTATCTCCTGTAGTTATTTGAGAGTGTGAAAAAACAATTTTATGCCATTGCTGTCTTAACATTTTGCAACCCCCAAAGTGTTTTGAGTTTATAAAGCGAGTTCTATATATTACGTTGCTTTCAGTTCCAGACCGTTTTTTCTTATTTCATATATTAAGGAAATCCATGTATCGTTTTCATAGGATTCGACAGAAATAGGAACCGGTTCAATCCTTGGGTCTACTTTACTGGCAATTATCTATAAATTATAATGTCTCTCTATCCAGGACATATATTCTCCGCTTTTTACTCTATCTACCCAACCTTTATTATCGATATACCATTTAATGGTTTTTCTTATTCCTGATTCAAACGATTCATCAGGCTGCCAGCCCAATTCCTTTTGCAGTTTGCTGAAATCAATGGCATATCTTTGATCATGACCTGGTCGATCTTTTACAAAGGTTATCATGTCCCTTCTTGGCAGACTATCATCTCTGGGCACCATCTTATCCATAATATCACATATCATCCTGACAATATCTATATTGCGCATTTCACAGTTGCCGCCGATATTATATGTTTCTCCGCGTTTTCCATTTTTCATTATTAACCAAACAGCTCTGCAATGGTCCTTTACATACAGCCAGTCTCTTACATTCCTGCCATCGCCATAAACAGGAAGGGGCTTTCCTTCAAGGGAATTTAGTATAATAAGAGGAATCAGTTTTTCGGGAAACTGATAAGGGCCATAATTGTTTGAGCAATTGGAAATCGTTACCGGCAAAGAGTATGTTTTATTGTAAGCCCTTACAAGGTGATCAGAAGACGCCTTGGAAGCAGAATAAGGGCTGTTCGGGCTGTAAGCCGTTTTTTCGGTAAAATAGCCGCTTTCTCCAAGTGAGCCGTAAACTTCGTCAGTACTTATATGATGAAAAAGATCCACCCTGTTTCTGGAAAGTTCAAGCAGATTAAATGTGCCGAAAATGTTTGTTTTTATAAAAGAATCCGGCTCGGCAATAGATCTGTCAACATGCGATTCAGCAGCAAAATGGCAAACAGTATCAATTTTATAATTATTAAAAATTTCAGACATGGCTTCACGATCACATATATCTGCCTTAATAAAATCATACTGTTTAGAAAATTTTTCAGCAATTCCCGTCAGGTTTTCAGGATTTCCGGCATAGGTCAATTTATCAACGTTTATTATCCTGCCGGTAAAATCAGGTTGTTCAAGCAGATAATGAATAAAATTTGATCCAATAAACCCACAACCACCTGTAACTAAAATGTTTTTCATAAAATCACCATTTGAAACCTTTGAAAAACTTTATCACATTTTTTGCACATTACATGTAAAACAGAATATAAAAGAACATAATACAAATGTTCAAGCTCTTTCCATCATTTTTATCAACCTTTTTGAGAACACCGCATTTAAGGAGATCGATTTCATACTCACCATGAACGAAAAACCTATAAGGTGAATTCAACTTCAAAGTCCACCACTGCATTTTTAGAAGTTCCATATGGGCTACATAAAATTGTTGACATTTATGGCCTGTATGGGCTATATTTTTATTTTAAAGGAGGTGAAAATATGGCAAAAAGTTCAACGGTCAGGGCTAGAATCGAACCAGAATTAAAGGCAGAAGTGGAAAAACTTTTCAAACAACTTGGCCTGTCAACTACCGAGGCAATCAATTTATTCTATCGTCAAATTAAAATGAGAAAAGGGTTACCCTTTAATGTCGTAATCCCCAATAAAACAACGGAGAAAGTCTTTAAAGAGACTGATTTAAAGAGGAATCTCATCCGCTGTGATGGAACTGATGATATGTTTGAAAAGCTGGGGATATAGATGCTTATACCATCTTACACCAAACAATTCGCGAAAGACCTTAAAAAGATGTTGAAACGTGGAAAATCAGACGAAAAGATTAAAAGAGTCGTCAGAAAACTCATAAATGAAGAACAGCTCGAAGCTCGTTATAAAAATCATCGGCTACTTGGTAACTATAAGAACAGGCGAGAGTGCCACATCGAACCAAACTGGCTGTTAATCTACAAAATAATGGAAAATGAAATCATTTTTGAAAGAACAGGCACTCACTCTGACCTTTTTTAATAATGAAAACTTCCTGCTAAACAACCGTATTGGGATCATTAACCTTTCGGAGCTTCCAATTCTTTTCCTTTGGATAATTATCCTTAACTCCGTTCAATCGGCGTAAATATCGTAATCGGGATAAAATTTTTTTGCACATTCAGGACATATACCGTGGCTGAAGTCGACTTCAGAGTGATCGCGAATATAAGATTCAATTTGTTTCCAATAGCCTTTATCGTCCCTTATCTTTTTACAATGAGCGCAAATAGGTAAAATTCCCTGAAGGGTCTTTACTTCTGAAAGGGCTTTTTGGAGGTCCTGTACAACCTTGCCCAGTTCTTTTTCCGCCTTTATCCGTCTCTCGATTTCGTGCTGTGCATCTGCAAGTTCAATCTTGATTTCAGCAACCTGTTTCAAAATAGCCAGAACAGGTCGGTTTTCAATTTGAATTCCATTTTTGTTACTTTGCCAATACAAGTAGCTATACAAGAATGGTAAGGCAAAAACTGAGATAATGATTCGACTGATGAGGGTCCCCTGCATGATGCTTAAATAATCGGGGTTACCTGCAAAAGCACCGGTTGCGAAAAGAATCACGTCCAACCACATAACTCCGAGCAGGGTTAGAAAAACACGAAGCCAAAGCCGTATATTAAGATTAGGTTTTCCAAGATACTCCCACGCAATGGCTAAAAAAATAAGATCAAGCAAAGTTGCAACCACTGAGGCTGTATTGATACGGAGACTTGGCAACGGTACGGCAATAAGTGGAGTATTACTACCGGAGATACTATTTTGATAATGCAGAACTACAGCTATTAGCGGCACCATAATAGAAATTCCAACCACGGTGGAAATGGCAATCCTGGCTGCTTTAGGACCATCAAAAACATAAACGACGAAAACCCCCAATAGCAGTGAAGTATAGAAAACTGTTGATCCGACCATGAAAGTAATTCCGCCCGCTTGAATAACCACTCCTGCATCAGTCACCCAAGACATGATAGCGGTGAGCCCGCCGATCAGTGCGTAAAAATACACGAGACCAAAGCGGTGACGCAACGAGTGGGTCCAAAGGACCAGAAAATAAACCACCATCGCCTCAAATATCAGAATTATGACTTCGTTACCCATACGCTGTTATATTTCCAGCCTTCCTGTCAGAGTCCTTCAATCTAAAATCACGAATATCCTATTTATAGGATGTCCCGCATTCACTTACAATACCCCCTTATTCTAATATTTCCTTCACCCGTCCAATTTCACCACTTTCTAAACGGACTTTAATACCATGAGGGTGGGTCGGTACTCTTGTCAGAACGTCCTTCACTATACCTTCCGTTAATTTTCCGGATCGCTGGTCTTTTTTCAATACTATCAAAACACATTGACCAGGCTTTATTTTTACACGGTTGATAACATTCATAGCTTTAACTCGATTGCCGCAAAAAGGCCCTATTCCTTCAACTTATAAACTAATGTCCCGCAAGTCGCCCCTTGCGGTGTCGTTCATCTTATTTTTTCTCTTTGGTTGCATAGTATTTTTGTTTTGAGCTTGTCGGTTTATATGGTCTCTTAAGCTGACCCGCTTGCCTTCAAGGACCACCTCCTCGGGCATTAGATAACACGGCGGATCCAGTTTCTGTGGATTATTCAGGGCGGTCGCCATGTCTTTTTTGACCTGCTCCACAGCTTCGGGGGCAATACCTGTTATCTTTCCTTTGTCATTGACGCCAAGTAGTAAATCCCCGCCGTTCCGGTTCAGAAACGCGCAAATACTTTCGAAAACATCTTTGTTCAGCTTGTTCCGGCATTCCTTAAATTCGACGGAGATGCCTTCTCCTTTACGGATCAATTTTTTTATCCCGGCTTTATTCATTTTTTCTTCGTTTTCTTTGATCGCGGTTTTTTCCGACCGGCGACAAGGGTCTTTTCCGCCTTGATTTTTTCGAGCGGTTATTCTGCCGAGTTAACCACCTCTTCCCTGAAATAGCGGCTCATATCTTAGGGAATTCTTCCTGATTTTTCCCTTTATCCTTACAATTATTCAACATAGTCAACTACGTTTTTCAGTTTAATTACCATGTCAACTTATAAACTGATGTACCGCAACCCTTCGCATGCTTAAAAGATAGTTATTTGTTTATGGACGTCCCGAACTTCCCCTGGAATTTTTTTCAGGCCCTTCAAACATAGTTTTACCGTGAATAATATCGGGGGGCTTACTGTGATATGAGAAACGTTTTATCTGGAGGTTTTCTTCCTCAGAGACATTGCTTTCCGGCTGATCTCCTTAATACTTAGTTCATCATCCAAATCTTGATGCCACTTTGTGTAGTCGAATGGTTCCCTCTGGATAAGGGCGATAAATCGCTCAGCTTCAACGTTCCCAAGATGTTGTGCTAAAAGATTAATTCCTTTTATCTTGATCTCAGTGTCAGTTATCATGATAGCACCTCTTTGATAAAACCTATTGGATCTGTGATTCGGATGTCTTGAAAAGACATAGCTCTTTTCAAAATTTCATCATCCGTGGTCAAAAAGTAGTCCGCCTCTGCCGTGATAGCGCAAGCGATATGCAAGGAATCCATTTTCTTAATCCCATGTTGGCTTACTCGGGTTGCGATATCTACAATTTCTTCATTTTCTTCTATGTCTGCTTTAGAATACGCCCGCCATTTCGTAATTTGTTCACGCCTCTCCAGAAACGGGTTCATGCTGTTTTCATAATCCAGTATATACGACCAAACCAATTGGTGTGAGCCGAACCGAATATCTTCTTGTATTTTCAGTTTGGCCTCTGTCTCAAGTTTGATCCGCAGTTGCTTCTGGTCGTCAAAAGGCCGATTGAAACAGCAGTTGTCAAGATATATCTTCATTGTATACCTTATACTCTCTTATTTTTCCATCTTTGTAAATAATAAGCGGAGTACGGGTTTTCATGGCGATTTCCCGTGCCCTTGCCCCTGCCCGTGGCAAGGCCGCCTCAACTTTGGCAAGATCAGGGTCTTGAATTGTCTTTTTTGTTGTGGTCATTGGTTTTTTTCGCTTTTTGCTCTTCACTCATAATTGATTCTGCACATCCTCATCTGTTATCCGCCGCTTGCCGGTGACACATTCGTGAATCAGGGATTTGCGGTATTGTTCCAGGGTTGAGATTTGTTTTACAAGATTATTTTCTAACCTATCATTCATCGCAACTTTATCATCAAGAAATTCAGCTATTTGTTCCTGTTCTTTTATTGGTGGCAAGGCAATTTGTAAATAACCAATCTTGTTTTGATCTATAATAGGTAGCGTTGTGAATTGAGCAATGCGAGGGATAATACTTTCAAATATTTTAAGGTGATAAGTCAAATATTTTGCATATACATCAGAGTTACACACGAGTGCAGTAATTTGCTGGTTGCAAGAGGCCTCAACCCTTGTCATGGCAACCTTACCAATGGTGGCACCAATCCCAACGATAAAAATAGAATGGGCGGGGTACAGTCGCAGCTTGTTATTAAAATATGCGATCTCATTTATTTCTTTCGCTGGCTCTTGCAAATAAATACCCCCATCATAACAACCAGGCGCATACCAAGGGATAGTTCCGTCAACATAGTATTCTGTATTTGCAGTAGGCGGTGTACTACCAGTTTGTATCCTTGAACAAACTCGCTTCAAATGTTCACAATTCCAATGCTTCGGAATCCTTCCAAGCCACTCCACCCCTGAATCCTTCAACTCCACCGAATCATCCAGGCCACGGGTGACGGCCTTGTGGATAATCGACTTGCGCAAAGCATCCAGGATTTCAAGCTGTTTCTGTTTGGCTTCTATGGCTTTATCAATGGCGGCACAGCTTTTGTCCAGGTAGGAGGTGATGCGGTGCTGAACAGGAATTGGTGGTTTAATAAATGGAATTCGCTCAAGTTTTTCAGCGGTTAAGTGAGCAATTGTAATTCTACTTACAACAGCATCAATATACCCTATGCTCTTAATCAAATGAAGCCAGTAATAAAGAAAACGAGTTGAGTCTTTCTTTCTTGCCCGGACTCTATTGATAGCGTTTTGAATGTAACAATTCGACAGCTCATTTTGCCAGAAAGAGGTTCTGCCAGCGTCGCCCCCCTCGCTTACTAAAAGATCGCCATATTGTAAGGCTAATTTTTTCTTCTCCTGAGGAGCAAACCACATCCTTCGAACGTCTGTTATGTCAACTCCTCCCCATCGGAGGTTGGCTGATCGCAAGTAATACTCTTCAGTTTCTGTTTCATTATGCTGTACAGATTGCAACATCTTACCAAGGGTTACAATAAAGTCCCTTTTAATCAAACGAAACTCCCAGTCTTCCGCTAAATTTTTAGCCCATTCACAGGCAACTGAGGCATTATTTTTTATGATAGCATTCAATGTGCTCCCCCAACCCAGCCAACATCTTTTCAGCCTCTTTCTCCAACGCCCGAAATTCCTTTAACAGCCCATCTGCTGGTTTGGGCGGCTGGTATTTATAAAAATACTTATTGGGCAGTATTTCATAACCCAGATGGGGGCTGTCCTGCCAGCGGATAATGGGTTTACCGATCTCACGCTTCAAGAATTCCTCAATATCCTCGCCGTATTGGATATATTCATAGTCCGAAACATAATGACGGTGGGTAAATTCAGCCGCAACCTCCAGCCCTTTAATAAAGGCATTGATCGCCCTGTTCTTCTCTTTGGCTGTTGTGAGGTCTTCCGTCAGCTTGGTGATCTCTTCGGCAAAGGCATCCTTCACCTCTTTTTCAAATATTTTCACGAAGCTCTTTTCCGGGCCGAGGGTGAAGCTGATTTCCCGCTCAACCCTATTTAGCTTCAAATGGATGCGAAAATCAAGGTCAGACTCGTAAAATTGCTGTTCTTTCTTGATGTTGGCCGGTGTAAATGCCTTGGCCGGAGCTTCCTTTTTCCGCCCACATAGCTCTCATATGGATATTTTTCCTTCCCTCTCTCACATGAGGGACTAGCAGAACGTTCTCAACTTTTAAAGTTTCAGTCATGAGTCAACTCAGGGTTTACATTTTACCTTATCACTTCTTCCCTTCATCAATCAAGCTTTCAAGAGAAAGCCAAAAGCCTCTTTTTTTTATACGGAATTTACAGGATTGACTGGATTTTTTTGTTGTTGCAATTTCAATGAATCATCGTGCGCTTGCCCATGAAAATCATTTTTTCATATGCGTGATAATTTTACTTGTCAGGGCAAATTATCTAGATAATATTCCTTCTTTATGAAACAAATTAAGAAAAGGATATTAGACAGGAGCGAAAGCGGTTTCTTGGGGGACGAGGGGACCGGTTTAAAAAAATTGAATCGCAAAAAATCGAACAAGATCAACAAGTTGTCGCCAGCTTGATGCGATGGTGGCATAAGATTTACGAATAGTCGTGAACTACACACTTAGATCTTTAAAGAAATATATTGAACTTATTAACTTTATAATGCTATTTAATAAATAAATTAGAGCCCTTCGGGCGAGCTCTTGGCTGATAAGCTTAACAGCCACGCCTATGCGTGGTTCATTATATACTGATAGTTTTTAACTTGCTAATAAAATTGCCAAAAAATGAGATTAAGCAAAAAACAACAGGATCTTTTGCAACGACTTCCAGGCATTGACTTTATTCTCGAAAATGCAAAGGATGAACCTTTCTTCGCAAATATTCCGAAATCCGTTCTTGTCCGTTCAGCGCGTTCTGTTGTTGAAGACCTTCGCACAGATATCATTAATGGAGGCAAAGAGATAATTGATGAAAGTCCGGATTTAAGCTTACTGCTTGAAAAGATTAAAGACAGCGTAAAAAATATCATGCAACTGAATCTTAGGCGTACCATTAATGCAACAGGTATTATAGTCCACACAAATTTGGGGAGATCATTGCTTCCGGCTGATGCTGTTGAAAATCTTTCGGAAATAGCCGGCAGGTATTCCAACCTTGAATTTGATCTGTCAAAAGGTATCCGCGGTTCACGATATAGTGCGGTCGAGGATATATTATGTGAAATCAGCGGTGCTGAAGCCGCAATGGTCGTAAACAACAATGCCGCTGCCGTACTGCTTTGTCTGGAAACAATAGCCAAAGAAAAAAAGGTTATAGTGTCAAGAGGGGAGCTTGTTGAAATCGGTGGATCATTTAGAATACCTGATGTAATGGCAAAAAGTGGCGGGATTTTAAAGGAAGTTGGAACAACAAACCGTACCCATCTTAGAGATTATGAAAGAGCTGTTGAAAGTGATACCGGCCTTTTATTAAAGGTGCATAAAAGCAATTATAGTGTGGTTGGTTTTACTGCCGATGTCTCTCTAAAGGAGCTGGTTGAACTTGGAAAAAAATACAGGATTCCTGTAATGGAAGATCTGGGCAGCGGAACTTTTATAGACTTTTCAAAATATGGCCTGTTAAAAGAACCCACTGTCCAGGAATCCGTGTCAGCAGGAGCGGATATTGTAACTTTCAGCGGAGATAAGCTTCTTGGCGGCCCGCAGGCTGGAATAATAGTGGGTAAAAGAACTATCATTGATCAAATAAAACAAAATCCTCTTACCAGAGCGCTTCGAATAGACAAGCTGACCCTTGCGGCTCTTGAAAGCACCCTTCGTCTGTATAGAGATCCTGAAAAGGCGATTGAAAATATTCCGACTCTCCGAATGTTAACCCTTCCACTTGAACATATCGAAAAAAAAGGAAAAATGCTTTTAGACATGTTGAAAAAACTAAAAAACTCAGACATGTCTGTTAAGTTATTCAAGCTTTCTTCCCGTGCCGGCGGTGGATCACTGCCCCTTTTAGAGCTGCCCAGCATATGTGTGGGCATCAAAATCAATGGAATGTCCGTTAATGCTGTTGAAAAACACATGCGGGAAAACACACCCCCTATAATAGGAAGAATAGAAGAAGACTATTTTATAATGGATCTCAGAACCATAAATAACGATGAGTTTTCGATTATTGAAAATGCTTTAAGCAAAATGCCAGGAAAGGCTTCATAATGACAGGAAGTCAGCAAAAACTACATATTGACAGGGATTCTGCCAGACAATTTTTAGTCTATAAAACAGATTCTAAAATCCCTGACATTAAATATGGTATTAAAAGTGGTATTAAATATGACGCTGAATTTTCTGCAAGCCAGACTGGTCTTTCAGATAAATTTCCCGGCATGCTTACAGGCAAAGAATTTATAGACCATGCTCTTGCCAAACTTAATTCTTCATTAAAATTCGGTGCTATGGTTATCCGTATTGACAATATATTTCATGGTAACGAAGAATCCGTCAAAGAGAATGCACCGGAACTACTTGTAAAAGTTGCTAAAATTATTGACTCAATCTGTAAAAATGAGAAAGGCCTGTGGGGTCAGATAGGCTATGATATGCTTGGCTGGTTTTGTTTTGAAAAAAATGACAATTCCTGCATGGAGCTTGCCCATAAAGTACAAAAAGATATTGAAGAACTTCTCAATGAAACAATTAGCATAGGCATGGCATTTTATCCGACTACCAATTTTAATAAGCACCAAATACTGGATAATGCACTGAAAGCACTTGATCATGCTGCATTTTTTGGCCCAAACAGCGCTGTTGCCTTTGATGCCGTGAGTTTAAATATCAGCGGTGATAAATTGTACCAGAAAGAAGACATTAATAGCGCAATAAATGAGTTCAAGGCAGGACTTGTGCTTGATCCTTTAAATGCGAATATCCATAACAGTCTGGGGGTCTGCTATGGTGTTTCAGGTTCTTTTGAAAAAGCAAAAGAAGAATTTGAAGCAGCTATCTGGCTTGACTCCAATGAAAGCATGGCTCTATACAACGCAGGATTGGCAAATCTGTTAATGGATAACAAAGAGAAGGCGCTGGAACTCTTCCTTGAAGCTGAAAGCATTGGAGAAAATGTATTTGAGGTGGAATTTCAATTAGGAAAGCTTTATCTTGAATCAGGTAAACCGGAAAAAGGCAAAAAACATCTGGAAAAAGCGATTGATTTGAGGCCTGAATCAGGACCTGCTTTTCGTTGTCTCGGCGATTGCAATAAAGCAATCAACAAGATTGATGAAGCAATTGCATCTTATAAAAAAGCCATAAAACTTAACCCCAATGATGCTGATTCTCTTTCAACCCTTGGATATCTTTTTGAGATTAAAGACGAAGACGCCGAAATTGCAACTATATTCTGCCGGCAAAGTGTCGAAATTTCTCCTGATAACGGCCTGTTCAGGCACAGGCTTGGAAGGCTTTATTTTAAACAAAATCAATATGAAGATGCCTTGAAAGAGTTTCAAAAAGCAAACGATTTAGGTTGTGACTCGATTGAATTTATTGACAAATTAAATAAACCAGGCAGCTCATCATGAAAGATATTATCCTGAACATACTGCAACAAAGCATAGAGGTTAAAGACAGGTTTATTAAAAACAATATAGATCTTATTATAAAAGGCGCTGACATGATAGCCATGAACATTGCCTCCGGCCACAAAATTCTTATTTTCGGCAATGGTGGAAGCGCGGCAGATGCCCAGCATATTGCGGCGGAATTTGTAAACCGTTTTCAAATTGAACGACCGCCTCTCCCTGCCATTGCCCTGACAACCGACACATCAATAATAACAAGCATCGGCAATGACTATCATTTTGATGAAATATTTGCCAAGCAGGTAATGGCTCTGGGCAAAAAAGACGATATTGCTATTGGTATCAGTACCAGCGGCAATTCGAAAAATGTAATTAAAGCAATAAATACAGCAAAAAACATGGAACTTTTAACAATAGGAATGACAGGTAACGGCGGGAAACTGGCTGAATGTGCTGATCTGGTATTTTCCGTTGAATCCGGCACAACTGCAAGAATTCAAGAGACACATATAACTTTGGCTCATATTCTTTGCGAACTTGTTGAAAGAACTCTGTTTCCTCAATAATTTATAAGGACGGTAAAGCGAAAATGCCACGATCATTTAAACCTATAGACTTAAGCCAATTGCGAACCTATCCTCTGTCTGAAAGAAAAAGCAAAGTATCCTCAGATGATTTTGCAAAAACCTGGGTAAAAGGATCTTGTATTAATGATTTCCTTGATAATCTGCCGAACATTCTTGCCGGCAGCCATATAAATGCGGTCATTTCTTCTATTGTAAGCGCTTTTGAAAAGAAAAAAACAATAGTATTCGCCATGGGCGCTCATGTCATAAAAACAGGTTTGAACCCTATTATTATTGACCTTATGGAACGCGGGGTTGTTACAGCAGTTGCGATGAACGGAGCATGCATAATTCATGATTTAGAAGTCGCCATGACAGGAAAAACATCTGAAGATGTTGCTGCATCAATTGGAAACGGAAGTTTCGGAATGGCTCATGAGACATGCTCCTTTTTATGTGAAGCCATAAAAAAAGCAGGGAAAAAATCAATGGGACTCGGGGAAGCTGTCGGACAATCCATCAATGAAAACAAACTGCCCCTTATGGATAAAAGCATACTTGCCGCCGGCTATCGCCTGGGCATCCCTGTAACCGTCCATGTTGCTATTGGAACAGACATTATTCATATGCACCCTGAATTTGATCCCAAAGAGACTGGTGGAGCAACCCATAGAGATTTCAGGACATTTGCATCGATAATCGCCACAATTGAAGGCGGAGTTTACATGAATATTGGATCCGCTGTAATACTGCCGGAGGTTTTTTTAAAGGCAGTAACTCTGGTACGAAATCTTGGCCATAATCTGGAAAACTTTACCAGCGTTAATATGGATTTCATAAGACATTACCGCCCAATGACTAACGTTGTTAACCGGCCCACAGCAAAAGGGGGGCAGGGTTTTAACCTTGTAGGCCATCATGAAATAATGCTGCCGCTTATCGCAGCAGGAGTGATTGAAAAGTTATAGACTTAAGTGCCTAAAGTGCGCTAAAGTATATTAAAGTGCCTAAAGTTAAGGAATGCGCCTTCGTCGCTCCAATTTTAACTTTTTCTGGTTATCAATCAGCACGCCGAAGGCGTACCACAACTTTAGGCATTTTAGCTCACTTTAGGCACTTAAAACAGGGTACCCTTGAAAACTATATAATCAAGCCCCCTCCTCTGGAGTGGTAATTTGACTTGTCAGTATAATCAGGAGAAAGTTACATGCCTATTTATGAATATCATTGTAATAACTGTAACAAAAATTTTGAGTACCTGGTCTTTGGAAAAGAAAAGCCGATTTGCCCTGCATGCAAAAATAAGAAAGTAAGCAGAATTTTATCTGCATGCGGCTTTGTCAGCAAGGGGGGCGGTGGTGAAACTGTCAAAACATCTGCTTCAGATTCATCATGCAGCGGATGTACGGCAACAAGTTGTTCGAGCTGTGGTCTTTAATGAAAAAAAATATTAAAATAGGAACAAGGGGGAGCAAACTGGCTCTCTGGCAGGCAAACTGGGTAAAATCCACTCTAATATCTATAAACCCTTCTCTTTCCGTCGATCTCTTTATTATAAAGACAAAAGGGGACAAAATTCTGGACGTACCCCTTGCCATGGTCGGCGGCAAGGGCCTTTTTGTAAAGGAAATTGAGGAGGCTCTTTTAGATGGGCGAATAGATCTTGCTGTTCACAGCATGAAAGACATGCCCGCAGAAATACCCCCGGGCCTGTGTATAGGTGCGGTGCCCGAGCGCGAAACGCCCAATGATGTTCTTATTTCTAAAAATGGTCTTCTCTTCTCTGAACTCACAAGCGGCAGCAGAATCGGCACCAGCAGTCTTCGCCGCTCTGCCCAACTACGACATGCACGGCCGGATATCGTTATCTTGCCTTTAAGGGGCAATCTTGATACCCGCCTAAAGAAGCTCGAAACAGAAAATATGGATGCAACAATCCTGGCTGCCGCCGGCGTTAAACGCCTTAATTATGAAAGCAGAATAACCGAATATCTTGATGAAAATATAATGCTGCCGGCTGTCGGTCAGGGAGCTTTATGTATTGAAATCAGGGAAAACGATGCAGAAATAGAACCAATAGTTACTGCTTTGGATCATCAAAAAACAAGGTCTGCGGTTATTGGTGAACGGGCCTTTTCAAACTGCCTGGAGGGAGGATGTCAAGTCCCTATAGCCGCCTATGGTAAAATTGAAAAGAATATATTTACTCTGAGCGGGCTTGTTGCTGATATTGATGGAAAAACCATTTTAAAGAAAACCCTGTCAGGCCCTGTTGAGCAATCCGAAAGTATTGGTGTTAAACTTGCTGATAGCCTTATTTCTATGGGCGCCAAAAAAATACTGGAAAACATAAAAGCGGGAACAAATGAAAACTATGAAAGGTAAAGTCTATCTGGTTGGTGCGGGTCCTGGCGATCCAGGATTGATTACAGTAAAAGGACTGGAATGTATTAAACAAGCTGATGTTTTAATATATGATTATCTCGCCTCACCAACTCTATTAAAATACGCTTCAAAGAATGCTGAAATAATCTATGTCGGGAAAAAAGGCGGAGATCATACTCTGTCCCAGGATGGAATTAATTCTCTTATAGCCGAAAAGGCTGACAAGGGTTTTATCGTAACACGATTAAAGGGCGGTGATCCCTTTATTTTTGGACGTGGAGCAGAAGAAGCGGAAGTTTTAATAGAAAAAGGCATTCCTTTTGAGATAGTTCCCGGCGTTACCTCTGCAATAGCGGCTCCTGCATATGCCGGAATTCCTCTGACTCACAGAAAATTTACGGCTACAGTTGCATTTGTAACCGGCCATGAGGACCCAACCAAAGAGGAGTCTAATATCGACTGGTCGGCATTGGCAAAAGGTATTGGAACAATTGTTTTTCTTATGGGAGTTAAAAACCTGCCAAAAATTACAAGTCAGCTTATTAATTATGGGAAGCCTTCTGATACACCTGTTGCCCTTGTTCGATGGGGGACAACGCCCAGACAGTTCTCTGTTACAGGAACCCTTGAAAATATAAATGAACGTGTAAAAAGTATCGGTCTTAAACCGCCGGCTATCATTGTTGTTGGAAATGTTGTTACGTTAAGAAAAAAAATGAACTGGTTTGAAAATCGTCCATTGATGGGAAAAAGAATTGTAGTAACCCGGGCCCGGGAACAGGCTAGTGACCTGGTTAAACAGCTCTCAGATCTTGGGGCAGAGTGTTTGGAATGTCCTACAATAAAAGTAGTCCCGCCTGATGACTGGAAGCCCCTTGATGCGGCAATTGAAAATATTTCTTCCTATGACTGGCTGGTTTTTACCAGTGTCAATGGTGTAAATTACTTTTTCGAGCGACTTTTTTCAAAAGGTAAAGATGCGCGCGCATTAGGCAAATTAAATACAGCGGTAATAGGGCCTGCAACTGAAAGAAGACTTTTTAAATTTGGATTAAAAAGCGATATTGTACCCAAAAGTTACAGAGCTGAGTCAATTATTGAGGCTTTCGGCAATGAAGATGTAAACGGAAAAAAGATACTCCTGCCACGGGCAAAAGAAGCAAGGCCCATCCTTCCTGTTGAGCTGACAAAGATGGGGGCTGCTGTTGATGAGATAACATCGTATTATACCAAAGAGGTCCCTGATTCTGCCGATCTATTATTGAAACGACTTAAAGAAAACACAATAGATCTTATAACATTTACAAGTTCTTCAACTGTAAAAAACTTTAAAGCTATTTTACCTGACAATATTTTTGAGACTCAGATGAAAGATATAACTATTGCCTGCATTGGCCCCATAACCGCTGATACTGCGAAAAATCTTGGATTTGACGTTCACATTGTTGCAAATTCTTTTACTATACCAGGATTATGTGAAGCCATTTTAGATTATTACCTGTAGGAAAAAGCTGTCCGATATGACAATGTGGAAGCAATAAAACGCTTAATTGTGAAGGTAAAAGTGATCTAAAAAGGGCAATATCAAAAAACGATATTGCCCTTTTTTTATTCAGATGTATTTCAGGAACAGCAGGATCCTGTTGTGCTGCAGCTTGAGCACCCTGCGCTAAAATCAACTCCCGATGAAACTTTAAATCCAAATGCCGTAAAATCAACCTTTATAGGTTTAACCTTCTCCATAAAATCCTTATTAACAATATACTGAAAATTGTCTACAGTATATTTGTTGTCTGTATCTTTGGGCTCATCCAGAGCCATTGATAAAGAAGGGCCTCCTCAACCGCCCTCATTCAAAAAGATCCGAATAGGTGCAATCTCTCTGCCTTTAAAATAGTCAGCTATTTTTACTGTAGCTGCTTCTGTAACTTCAAGCATTATATCCTCCCTAAATTATGCGTAGTTAAACTCAACAAGATTGTCCGAATTAGAAATTCAGGCGAAACATAAAATAGTCCTTGTAATGTCATTTGTCAATGCAGAAAATTAAAAACACTTGTCTATTAATATAATTTATGCTAATAGAAATTTTTATTTGAATATTAAAAATGGTTTTATAGTACTATATTTTAATTACATTGAGAATCAAAGTTCAAAAGGAGGAAAAATCCATGGCTGACAGCAACAAAGGCTCTATAATAACCGGGGCGATTCTTATTATAGTAATTACATTCTTTCTACAG
>JAIVWD010000015.1:0-4627 GCA_049190315.1 Deltaproteobacteria bacterium
CCAATCTCTTGCGCATCAAGGACTTGCGAAAAGTCTCGACATATCCATTGGTATGCCTGCGCTTTTCGCAAACCTTGCTGCATCAAGATCTTGGCACATTACTTCGCAAAAAATCGCTCAACTTAGGTATAGATAAACAAAATTATAATTAACGGTCAATAAAATCCTGATATGGAGTGAATAAAGTTTATGAAGATAGTAGTAATTATTCCTTCGAGATATGGTTCAACACGATTTGAAGGCAAGCCTCTTGCCCTTATTGCCGGAAAACCCATGATAAATCGTGTATATGAAATGGCAAGTAAAGCAGAAAGCATAACAGATGTTGTTGTAGCTACGGATGATCAGCGAATTTTTAATACTGTAAAGGATTTTGGCGGCAATGCCGTCATGACTTCAAAAGAGAATAGATCCGGCACTGACAGAGTTGCAGAGGCTGCTGAGCTTATTGGTCTTAACCTGGATGATATTATTGTGAATGTCCAGGGGGATCAGCCCCTTCTTGACCCACGATGTATTGACGATCTGGTAAAACCCTTTTTTACAATTCCGGATCTTGAGATGAGCACACTTGCTTTTAAGATTATTAATAAAGATGAAATAACAAATCCAAAGGATGTTAAAGTTACATTTGACGACAAGGGCTTTGCTCTGTATTTTTCCAGATCGCCAATACCTTTTTGTCGTGATTCATCAACCAGCTATGATAGTTATAAGCATTTAGGTATTTATGCTTATAATAGACAATTTTTAGAGGTATTCAGAAAACTTCCATATGGAAACCTGGAAGTCATAGAGAAATTAGAACAGCTCAGGGCAATTGAGCATGGTCATAAAATCATGGTGGTTGTAACTCCTTATGATTCACCTGAAGTAGATCTTCCAGAGGATATTGAAAGAATTGAAAAGATTATTAAGAAAAGTTCATAATCTGATATCATCGTACAAATCATTCCAATCGGGATTTTTTTCCTCTATCAATCGTATCTTCCAAGCTCTTCGCCATTTCTTCATTTGTTTTTCTCTTGTAATAGCGCTTTCTGCATTATAATGCGTTTCGTAATACACAAGCCTGTCCACATTATATTTGTTGGTAAAACCTTGAACCATTTTATTTTTGTGTTGCCATATCCTTTGCACAAGATCCGAGGTTACACCTATGTATAGTGTTCCGTTGCGCTTGTTTGCCAGTATATAAACATAGAATTGTTTATCCATCGTATTATTGTTTGGATTCCCGCCTTCGCGGGAATGACAATCTCGTCTAATTACCCGTCATTCCCGCGAAGGCGGGAATCCCTGCTCCCTAACCTGCTCATTGAATATCCTGTTCAATAATTTCCCCAGGCTCAATGATTGTGCTTTCAGTTGCGGTCTTTGGCTGTACCTGAGTTGCCGGCATGGAGATGATTTTCTTTTCAATATTTCTTTTTAATTGATTCAGTTTTTGGTCATAAAGTTTTTGTTCATTTTTAAGTGCGGAATCAAGTGTTTTTTTGTCTATTGTTACTGCCGACAGCTTTGAAATATCAGATTTCAGTTTATTTAGTTCAATAGATATTTTATCCGCAGTGTTAGACAGGTTCGCCAGTTTATTATTAAATTTAGTGTCAAAGGTCTTTAGTTCAGATGAAACATTTTTCAGGGCATTGCTGATGGACGAAGATTTTTTTTCGATTTTAGATATTGAATTGTTAAACCCTTTATTGTCGGTTTTCCTGGCAGACCTTATGTATTTTATTGCAGTTGTTGCTTCGTTTAATTTTGTCTGTAAGGAAGAAGTATGATTTTCGATTTTGGAAAACGAATCCTCGAGTTGTTTATATTTTGAGGTTAAGTCGGATAATTTTTCTTCCAGATCCTTTGAAAGATTCTTAACATCCGTGGTTCCGGTATCGTGAACTGTTGCTACTCTTTTTTTTATATCAAGATATGCTAAAAAAATTATAATACCTATAAGACATGGTATTAAAACTGAAATAAAAGTGATTCTATTACTTAGTTTTTCTATACGTGTATTTTTCATTTCCTCCTGGAACCGGTGCTCCTGGCTTTCATCATCAATACCAATCTTAAAGTTTGATGTATCTTTTTCTTCCATTATACACTCCTTAATTTCACAATCCAAACCCCATGAAATTATAGTCAGTTGGATGCTATTCTCGAATCGAAGATTTTTAGCAGTTAGCTTTTAGCAATTAGCCTTTAGCTTAAAGAATCAAACAGATAACACATTCAGCTAAAAGCTAACTGCTAATGGCTAATGTCGTGTCATGCGTGAAATATCGTATCAGACACTCGTCATTCCCGCGAAGGCGGGAATCCATTCCCCGATCAGGTCGAGGACAAGCATTTCTGACTATTTCGGTGCTTCTGGATTCCCGCCTTCGCGGGAATGACGGCCATATTTGCGACACTATATAGATGACAGGACACTAATAGCTTTTTCACAAATCTTCACATCGGCAAATAAGCTGAAACTATTGCCGGCATTAAAAAAATACTTTTCGGACAGGCACTATTTATTCCCATTCTATTGTGCTTGGTGGCTTTGAACTGATGTCATAGACAACTCTGTTTACTCCTTTGACCTCATTTATAATTCTGTTTGAGATATTTCCAAGAAGCTTATGAGGTAATTTTGCCCAGTCTGCTGTCATTGCATCCTTGCTGGTAACTGCACGGATAGCTGCAATGTTTTCGTATGTTCGCTTGTCGCCCATTATGCCTACACTTTTTACAGGCAGAAGAACGGCAAATGACTGCCATAATTTTTTATAATAGCCATTATTTTTTATCTCTTCAAGTAAAATAGCATCTATTTCTCTTAATATTGAAAGTCGCCGGCCTGTTACTTCTCCAATTATTCTAATAGCAAGACCAGGGCCGGGAAATGGTTGCCTCCAGATAAATTCTTCGTGAAGTCCTAATTCTTTACCTAACAGGCGGACTTCATCCTTAAAAAGGTATTTTAACGGCTCAATAAGTTTTAATTTCATTTTTTTCGGCAGGCCGCCTACATTGTGATGAGATTTTATGATAGATGAGGGCCCGCCAAAAGCAGATACAGATTCAATAACATCAGGGTAAAGCGTTCCCTGGGCCAGGTAGTCAACATCCTTTATTTTATGGGCTTCAGCTTCAAATACATCCATAAATATTTTGCCGATTATTTTTCGCTTTTTTTCAGGATCAGTTATATCAGCCAATGCTTTTAAAAACTTGCTTTTTGCATTAATAAATCTGATGCTGATTTTAAGATGTTGTTTAAGATTTTTTTTCAGTTTATCTGCTTCATTCTTTCTAAGAAGACCGTTGTCAACAAAGATGCAGGTAAGATTTTTCCCTATTGCCTTGTGTATAAGCAAGGCAGTTACGCAGGAATCCACTCCGCCGCTTAAACCAAGAATAACTTTTTCTGCTTTTATCGTTTCTTTAATTTGTAATATCGAGTCCCTGGCAAATGATTTCATGGTCCATGAGCGTTTACAGCCGCATATATCAAAAAGAAAATTGCGGAGAATGGTCTTGCCCTTTTGTGTGTGTTGAACTTCAGGATGGAACTGGACTCCATAATAGTTTTTATTTTTATTAACAGTTGCCGCTATTTCCGTATTTTCTGTAGAAGCCGTTATCTTAAATCCCGCGGGCAGCTTAAGTATTGAATCACCGTGACTCATCCAGCATTTTGTTGTTTTATCTACATCTTTGAATAGACCTTTTTGAGTTTTAATTTTAAGTTCAGCAAAGCCATATTCGCGTTTTTTTGTCTTTTTTACAGTTCCGCCCAGGGAATGTATCATAAACTGCATTCCATAACATATCCCAAGCACAGGTATGCCAAGATCAAAAATCGCTCTGTCGATTTCAGGGCTCTGTTTTTCGTAAATGCTTGCCGGCCCTCCCGATAGTATTATGCCTTCAGGTTTAAGAGATCTTACGTAATCAATATCAGTATCTGGTGATAATATTTGACAGTATACATGACATTCGCGAACACGGCGAGCTATCAACTGATTATATTGTGAGCCGAAATCTATTATGATTATCATGACATGTCCTTAATTTTAATTATGGTAATTAAAGTTGATGAATTCTTAAAAAGTCGAAATTTGGACGGCAAAGTAAAAAGCTTCAGTTTCAAGGCGCGCAAATCCTGAGGAGAGAGGCGTACTTATCGCTACGCCGCAATGACGAAGGATGCAGCGCAACGCAGAAAATGGACTTTTTACGAAGCCGTCAAAGTTTATACGATTTGCGCAAACATTTTGAATATGTTAAACACCTCGAAAAATGTCAACTTTAATTTCTTTTTTTTGACAGGATATACAGGATAGATGAGTAAAAAGTGCCTAAAGTGAGCTAAAGTGCCTAAAATGCCTAAAGTTGTTGTACGCCTTCGGCGTGCTATATATTTTCAGTGCTTGATTATAACTTCAGCCGGAAATAAAGTGAACAAAGTTGTATGGTAAAAAAATTAAAATTGGCAGCGCCAAAGGCGCATTCCTTAACTTTAGGCACTTTAATACTCAAGTTTCGCACACCTCTATGCAACAAAAGCTTTAAAGGGCAGGTATTAGATAGTTTTTTTAAAAGAGCAAAATAATATGATTGATATTCTAAACCA
>JAIVWD010000015.1:4726-24684 GCA_049190315.1 Deltaproteobacteria bacterium
GTTGCCAAAGCCAGAGTGAACATATTTTGCTTTTTAAAAAAACTATCTAATACCTGCCCTGCCAGAGAAGCTTCATAGGAATTAGTGGGTGCGAAACTTGAGTTAATATACTTTAGCTCACTTTAGGCACTTATGTTCGCACCGAAGGAGCGCTAACTTGAATGAAATAATACTTAATGAAAAATATCATCCAGATATATGAAGTTCAAACTGCGTCTGAAGCTGAAAAACTCATTGAACTTGGGGTGGATCATATCGGCAGCGTTATTGTTTCCGGCGGGGAATGGCGGATTCCCATTGTTAAAGAAACAACGAACTTTATAGATTCTGCAGGCTCGAAGAGCAGTCTGATCATGCTTTTCAGTGAGCAGAATAATATCTTTCGAGCGCTGGATTATTACAGGCCGGATATACTTCATTTTTGTGAAGACATAGCAAGCCTTTACAGTATATATGGGAAGTGTGAAGATTTGATACTTTTACAGCAAAATATTAAAGAAAAATTTCCTGAAATCAAGCTTATGCGTTCTATCCCGATAACTCAGTCCGGAATGAAAAATCAGGTTGCATCAATTGAATTTGCACGGATGTTCGAGCCGGTAAGTGATTATTTTTTGACCGATACATTGCTTGTGCAATCATCTGGTTCCGGCTTGAAAAACCAGCCGGTCGAAGGTTTTGTCGGCATAACCGGCAGGACGTGTGATTGGGATATAGCTGCCGAGCTGGTCGAATCAAGCAGCATACCTGTTATTCTTGCAGGAGGCCTGGCGCCGGATAATGTGTTCGATGGTATCATGCGTGTTTGTCCTGCCGGTGTGGACAGTTGCACAGGAACCAATTCTTTAGATTTTAAAGGAAAGCCCATAAGGTTTCAAAAGGATCTTGAAAAAGTAAAGCAGTTTGTTGAAGAAACACGCAGAGCGGAAAAGCTGTTTGTTGAATAAATATCGTTATAACAGTTTAGCCACTAAGGCACGAAGGCTCAAAGAAGAGACATGAATTTTTTATTATATGCCATACGGAGTTGTTTTGAAAGATGAACGTCCAACATCGAACATTGAACGTTGAACGTCGAATGATGAAATCGCTCTGCTCCGCCAGTTTATAAATTGGCAGAATACCTTATTCAAAATTCGATGTTGGACGTTCGATGTTCGATGTTCATTTTTTTCAGTCCCTCCTGGGCAAAAACAACTTAGCGCTTATGGAAGTATGAGACCATCAATAAGGTCTTGATAATTTTGGTGTCTTTGTGACTGAGTATTACTTAGAGGAGGAATTCTAATAAATGTATGAAAGCGGTGACCTGAGAAAAGGTCTTAAGATTGAGATTAATGGCGAACCATATATTATTGTTCAGTTTAACTTTGTTAAACCCGGAAAAGGCAAGGCTCTTTATAAATGCAAGCTAAAGAATATGCTTTCGGGCGTTATATTTGATCAGACATTTAGATCCAGTGAAAAATTCAAAGAGGCAAACCTGGAAGAGCAGGAAATGGAATATTTATATTCAGACGGTAACAATTACTGCTTTATGAATACATCAACTTATGACCAGGAATTTCTTTCTGAAGACCAGGTCGGTGGGTTCCTTAAATTTTTAAAGGAAAATACTGTATGTAATGTTCTTTTTTTTGACGGCAGTGCAATAGGAATTTCATTGCCGAATTTTGTCAATCTCAGGATTGTCGAAACTGATCCCTGGGTTAAGGGTAACACAGCCGCAGGAAGCACAAAACCTGCAACACTTGAGACCGATTATGTTGTTCAAGTGCCGCCTTTTGTTGAGAAAGGGGAACTTGTTAAAATCGATACCAGAACCGGTGAATATGTGGAGCGGGTGAAGGAGTAAATTGAATATTGAATATTGAAGATTGAATATTTGTGGAATCGCTTCGCTCCATTAATTCATATAAAATTAACAGAATTCATTCAATTTTCAATATACAATTTTCAATCATCAATCTTAATAATAGAGATTTCTCCAACATATGGTTTGGTTTTATAATTACGTATATTCTGAATCTTTTTCACAATATCTGCTATCTTCAACCCGGATTCTTTGATTTTATCTATATGCTGCATTAATTTTTCGGCATCATCTTTGTATATTTTCATCAAATCAATATAGCCTAAAAGAGTCATGAGCGGCTGATTTAACTCATGTGCAGTGGCGCCGGCCATCTGGATCAGCACTTTAAGTCGCTCTTTCTCTAACACAGATTTTTGCTGCTCAAGAATTTGCTGATTTGCTTTTTTTAATTCTTCAACAGTCTTTTTTAGATCATTTGTGGTGATTTCAAGAGCTCTCTTTTGTTTAAACAATTCAATAAACACTTTTACTTTACTCTTTAAAATATATGGATCAAAAGGCTTAAAGAGATAATCGACAGCTCCTGATTCGTAGCCTTTGAATACGTATCTTTGTTCAAAATTTATGGCAGTTATAAATATAATCGGGGTTTGCCTGGTCCTTTCATTTCCTCTCATCAGCTCAGCAGTTTCAAAACCATCCATTTCAGGCATTTGAACATCAAGAAGAACAAGGGCAAACTCATATTCAAGCATTAAACCTAAGGCTTCATTTCCTGAAGTCGCTTTGATAATATCAAGATCAGGGTTTTCCAGGGTATTCTCAAGCGCCAGTAAGTTTTCAGGCCTGTCATCCACAAGAAGTATTCTTATTTTTTCTGCTTTGTTCATGCTGTTACTCCTTTATTTAATACAGGCATTACCTTTTGCCTGACTGCTTTATTCCCTAAAACAACCAGACCTTCAACATGGAAAGCAATTTGTCTGTATCAACCGGTTTTGCTAAATATTCATTTGCTCCGGCCTCAATACATTTTGCCCTGTCTCCCTTCATGGCTTTAGCTGTAAGCGCTACAATCGGAAGTTTTTTAAACCTGCGTTGCTTTCTGATTTTTCTGATTGCTTCGTAGCCATCCATTACAGGCATCATTATATCCATTAATACAAGATTAACCTCGGGATTATTGTTCAGTTGGTTCAGACCCTCCTTTCCGTTTTTTGCAGCCAGAACATGCATGTCCCTTTCTTCAAGGATGTTCGTTATTGCATAAACATTGCGCATATCATCATCCACTATAAGTATTTTTTTATCTTTAAAGACAGGCTCTTTATCATGAATCATCTTAAGCATTTTTTGATCACCTTTCTTTAAAGATATTTGCTTTGTTATAAGTTTACTTTCGATTTTTTCAGGAAGATAAAGGGTAAATACAGAACCTTTGCCCTCCTCGCTTTCAAGGTGGATTTCACCGCCAAGATATCCGGCAAGTTCCATTGAAATGGAAAGACCTAAGCCTGTTCCTCCATATTTTCGACTTATGGTTCCGTCCGCCTGCTTAAAAGCTTCAAAAACCAATCGCAATTTATCTTTTGGTATTCCTATGCCGCTGTCAGAGACTGAAATTGCAATAGCTTTTTCAGGGTCTAAGCCGCTTTTTGAAAGATTTGTTTTAATGTCGGGGCGTTCTATTTTAAGTTTGATTTCTCCTTCAGATGTAAACTTGAGAGCATTTGATAAGAAATTTTTTACAATCTGTGAAATCCTTTGCTGGTCGGTTCGAATATGGTTGGGCAAATTGCCTGAAACTTTAATTTTGAAATCCAGATCTTTTTCAACAGATAGGGGTTTAAATTTTTGTTCCATACTTGCGGCAAAGGCAGCAAGATTTATATCATCAATATGAAGCTCCATCCTGCCGGATTCCAACTTGGAAAGATCAAGTATTTCATTGATGAGAGCTAAAAGGTCTGAACCTGAGGAGTAGATAGTCTGGGCAAATTCCACCTGCTTTTCATTCAATAAGCCTTCTTTGTTATCAAATAAAAGCTGAGATAATAGAAGGATGCTGTTAAGGGGGGTTCTTAGTTCATGTGACACATTGGCTAAAAATTCAGATTTATATTGACTGGAGATTTCAAGATCATCAGCTTTTTTTTCTAAGAGTCTTCTGGCCTTGTTAAGTTCAAGATTTGTTTTTTGAATTTTTTCTTTCCGTTCTTCAAGAATCTGCGTCTGTTCTTCAAGTTCTTCATTGGTTTGCCTTAACTCTTCCTGCCGGGCCTGCAATTTTTCAGCCAGCCGCCTTGTTTGTGCAAGCAGTGCCGCCATCTTATTTCGTGATTGAGCTGAATTAACGGTTATTGCAATACTATCTGAAATCCGATCCAGAAATTCCAGATCTAATTCCGAGAATTCCTTGAATGAGCCAAGCTCAATTACACCTTTTACAGTTTCTTCAAATAAAAAAGGAACCAGAAGAATATATCGAGGCAAGGCATTACCCAGACCCGATCCTATTTTTATATAGTCATCTGGTATGTCTGTGACCAGTATGCGTTTCTTTTCCAGTGCTGCCTGGCCTACCAGCCCTTCCTTAAATTCAATTTTTTCGACTCGTTCATTTATTTTTTGATATGCAGAGGTTCCAGCTAATGATAACATGTCTTTTTCGACAATATATAATGCTCCGATTTCTGCACCGATATGTTCACAAATAAAGGTTATGATATTCTGAGCAAGTTCTGCTGTGTCTTGTTCGCCACGCATCCTGTCATTGATTTCCATGCCGGCGGATTTTAATAAATTCTGTCTTTCATAATCAGCGACCATATTTTTCAAGGCATTGGTCATTTTATGAAGTGCAGTTCCCAGTTCGTCCTGTTCTGAATGGGGCTGAATTTCAATTGAATAATCACCCTCGGCGATGCTGTCTGCCTGCTTTACAACATTCCTGATGTTTTCTGCCATCTGGTTTACTGATTTTCCAAGGATGTCTTTATCACTTCTGATTTTGACAGATTGGCTGAAATCGCCAACAGCAATGGCTTCACATACAGATGCTGTCCTGTGGAGTGAGTTAATCATATTTATGAAACTGGCGTTTACCTGTCCTATTTCGTCACTTTCTGTTTTAATTTTTTCTAATGAAAGATCTCCAAGGGCAACATTTTCTGCTGTTTCGAGTAATATCTCTATTCGTTTGTTAACACGATGATTAAAGAATACATAAATCAGAATAATGAGCGCAATTAAGCTGAATATACCAATAATAATGCTTTTATTACGTGTATCTCTGATTGCAGAAAAGATAGTTTTGACTGAAGAACAGACCGCAATTCCGCCAATAACCTTGCGCGAACTTCCATGGCAGTGATGGCAGCGCGACTCATTTAAAATCGGATTAACGTGTACATTGAAAGGCTCTCCTTCGATTGTTATTTTAAAAGATTTTTCAGTTGATTTCCCGTCTCTTATCATTCTTTCAACAACATCTGAAACAGTTCCGCTTTCCAGAGCAATATCCAGTTGTTTGCCCAGCATTTCCAGATTTGTGCTAAAAGAAATATTTTGATTAAAATCATAAACATATATTTTCATGTCCGGCATTCTTTCGTTGAGTCTTTGAAACTGTTTCCTTACTAAATCATTATTCCCGACTGCCAGCGCATCATACATCCCTCCCTCTAAGGTTTCTATAAGCACATCACTCTGATGCCCAAGCTGTTTGTCAATTAGACTGTTTTGTCCTCTAACATTGAAAATTATTATGGCTGCTATAACAATAGCAACAACCGCTGAGACAGGGATCATTACCTGCACCCATAATTTTTTCCTGTATAATGAAAGAAGTTTCATGATGCCCCCCCCGATCCCTGATCCCCGATCCCTGATCCCTGCTCTACAACTATTTCATGGATGGATCTTTTGCTGGACAGCATTATAGTAAATTTAATGTTTTTATATATAAATTTTTCACCTTTTTGAGGAATTTTTCCCATGTGTTTAAGCAGAAAACCTCCAATAGTTTCATAGTCTTCTTTTGGCAGGTTTATTTTCAGTTGCTCGTTTACATCTTCTATTTCCATTCTGGCATTAATCAGGAATTTGTTGTCATTAAGCTTTATAATTTTGCTTATTTCTTTATCATATTCATCGCGGATATCACCAACTACTTCTTCGAGTATATCTTCAATGGTAATAATTCCTACTGAGCCGCCATATTCGTCAACAACAATGGCAATTGAATCGTGCGATTTTTGAAAAGAAATAAGAAGGTCGTCAACCCTTTTAAGCTCCGGTACAATAGGCACTTTTCTTATAAATTGTTCGATTTTTACTTTGCTGTCATGTGCATGGAGAAGGTCAAGAAAATGTATAATACCTGCAAGATTGTCTATCCGGTTTTTAAAAACAGGCAGTCTTGAATATCCGGTTCTGCTGAGAATTTTTATTGCATCGCTTACATCTGCTGTATTTGTTATTGCGGTCACATTTACAAGAGGAACCATGATATCTGAAACTTTAGATTCTGAAAGATGAAAAACCCTGTGAATAAGTTTTTTTTCTTTTCTTTTTAAATCACTTCCTTCGCCTGGAATACTTAGCAGCATTGACAGTTCTTCTTTAGTTATATATGGAAGCTTTTCGATGTTTTCTTTTCCAATACGTCTGTAAAAGCGCTCGCTTGCCCAGAAAAAAAGGTAAGTAATTGGTGAAATAATGCGGGATGCAAAAAAAAGTAAATGGGAAATTTTTGGAGCGATTCTGGTTGCATTCTGCTGAAATATTGTTCTCGGGATTATTTCTCCAAATATCAATAAAAAAGGAGATATGATAACAATCGTCAATATCTCTCCATGTTTTTCGAAAAAGCCCTCAAACAACACTGCCGCAACAACAGAGGCAGTTATTACAAACATATTTGTTCCTGTGCTGGTTGTTGCCAGGAACCAGCGTGGATTATTGATCATTTCCAATGCCAGACTGGCTCCTTTGGAGCCCTTGACAGCCTTTCTCCTGAGCTTGAGCTTGTTTGAAGATATCAGCATCATCTCAGAGCCCGAAAAGAAGCCCTGGAACAATATACAAAGAAATATTATAATAATATTCAAGCTAATCATGACACATCTACTGGATCATGTTCATCATATATTTCACCAAAAAGCTCTTCCAGAAGATCTTCTAATGTGATGAGTCCGGAAACCTTCCCTTGTTCAGTTAAACATATGGCTATATGTGTGTGTTGTTGCTTCATGGAGTAAAAGACCTCATCAATTTTTTTATTCTCCTGTATGAAGTATGGTCTCCTGCATATACCCGGCAGAAGTTCAGCTTTACCTTTATATTTTTTAGTTACAACTTTTAACAGATCCTTTGCATAAAGGATTCCTGTGATATTATTAATATTTTCTTTGAAAACGGGAATTCTTGAATAATGATTTTTTTTCACAAACTTAATTATTGATTCTGCATCCATGTCATAGGGAAGACAGAACATGTTTTCTTTTGGGGTCATGACTTCAGATACATGGGTATCACTAAACTCGAAAACATTGTGGATAAGGTCTCTTTCAACAATTTTCAGTTCACCATCTTTGTAACTTAAATCCACCATATCACGGAAATCGTCCTCCATTATGGTCGGTGAAGGTTTGTGTTTTTCCATGCCTGATAATTTTATGAAGCAATCCGTGAGTTTGATAAAAATCCAGCGAAGTGGTGAAATTAATTTTGCAAATGTATTGAGTGGTACGGATATGAGAGGGGCAATCCTTTCATTATGAGTTACACCCAGAGTTTTTGGGATCACCTCGGCCAATATCAGCGTTAAGGGTGTCATTATTGCAATGGTAAGCCATTTGCCGTGTTCGCCAAAGAAAGATACAAAAAAGTAGGTGGCAATAACTGAGGCTGCGATATTAACCATATCATTGCCCATCAGTATTGTTACTATGAGTCTTCTCGGGCGAAGAAGAAGCTTATCTATGAGCGCTGCTCGTTTAGTACTGCTTTTTCTAAGACGTTCACGCTGCAAGAGAGTTAGGGAAAACAGAGCTGTTTCCGAACCTGAAAAAAGACCGGAAAAGATAAGTAGAAAAAATATTAAGGCTGCTTTAAAGAATAAATCGACTTCCAATGTGTTGCAATTTCCTTCTCGTAAAAAATCACGGATTTAACTATAGATGGGACTTTTACGACGCCATCAACCTTTGATCATACATCTTTCCTATGCCGTATTCATTTCGTCTCATAAATTTTTCAACAGAAGGACCTATGATCTGCATTTCAGGATCTTTTTTCTGAACATCAAGAGCAATTTTCATCTCCTTTGTACATCCAGTGCTATAAGTTGCATCCTTGCCTACCCACTCAGGCGGAACTTTTTTATCCATAGCCTGAAATGCTTCAACTATATCATCGTAGCTTTGAAAGCGCCATATGTCTATATAGCCGCTCCTTTGTACAATTTCCCACATATACATCAAATCATCCGCATCCATTCCAATTTCAAAATATTCAGAGGGATTGATTATAAATGTCATTGCAAACTGATCTTTGAGAAAATCTATAAAGACAGACATGATTTTTTTTGCTACCTGTATTTTCCCGGGGATGGAACCTATAATGCCGCTGTAAAAAATGACTGTCATTCCCTTTTTTTTTGCCTCTTCCATCTGGTCGATAATTATTTTTGCTTTTTTCTCAAGATCGCTATGTGAAAACTTAATTACAGATGGATGCTTTGGTTTATAAGAAATTAGAATCGAACCATCCGGACCTCTTGAGATATTGAATATATCCCTGGTAAATTGAAAATGATTTTCAAAAATTCTCCGTTTCTGATCAAGGCCTCTTGAAATTATTCCATCTACCTCTCTGAAAATCCTTGAGAAAACTTTTGAAGTAAGAAGAAGATTGAAATTTTCACGTGTTCCGTCTGATATAGCTATTATATTTTTATCGCTTCTTAAAATTTTGACAAGTTCGTTTTTCCCTATATTCTTTTCTTCAATAAAAAATGTCCCTTCGAGCTGTTTGCTTAATATCTCATCTTCCTGGGCATTGAAGAAGTCAACTTTGGTATGAAGAGGCCCATCTTTAAAAGCAATAATGACCTTATGCCCCAGTTTCATAAGATATTTAATTATTGCAAGGTCCACTATAATTTCCCCTGATTCATCAGCTAACCACAAAATTTTTTTTGTTTGGTCATTCTTGCCCTCAATGCCAAGGAAATTCAGCAGAGGTTTAACACCATTTCCGATCATTTGGCGATTAAACAGTTTATGAAAATCATCTTCTTTATAAGCTTTTGATTCGTCTGATTCCCAAAGAGATTTTTCAACAGACAGAGATAATAGTCTTTTGATTTCAATATGCTCAATAAATTCTTTAATCCCGGCAAGAGTTGCAGGAGGTTCTAAAATAGCTGTATTATCCACTTGATTTATAGCTTTTTTAAAAGCCTCTGAGCAAAGAGCTTTACTAACTCTCTTATTGCGAATAGCTTTTTCACAGAGAAATGGGTCATCAATAAGGGTTCGATCAAGAAAGATCTTAAACAGTCGTTTTTCTACGCGAGAGGGAATCATCATCTCATCTCGCGTTTCGTGTAAAAACTTTATTTTAATAAGTGCTTCAAGGAAGCTTTTATCTTTTTCATCTTCTATTTGACTATTAATAAGCCCAATAATTTTTTGAAGAACTTTTTTATATTTTTCCTGCAGAAAAGAGGAATCATTTTTGCTCATAATTGCTTCAAACATTCTGTCTGAACAGGGATAATATCTTTCATCATTTTCTGTATATATCATGAAGGTAAGCTGCTCCGGAGATGCCACATGGTCAGGATAGGCGAAATAATCCATATGATTTTCAATAAAGAAAGCTGTATGCCAGGCATCTTTTTCAGGGTTTTCACCGGGCCGGTAAGTAATATCGACGTTTTTATTGGATTCCATTTTATTTTCCATATATTTTCCTAATAATATTGGTCGAGTAGTCGACCCCTCAACTACAACTACTCGATTGCTCGGTGGGTGGCATGGACAAACTTGTTTGTCCGTGCTCTTTTGGCAAGAGCATAAACGAACAGCTCATGAAAACATACAATCGTTTACCGCCAATTCCACGTTTCGTTCTCTACTGCACCAGCTTGCACTCGACCATTTCCATTCTTCAGGGGCTGATGCAAGACCCCTTCGGACTGGATTGTTATGAATATAGCTTATCTTTTCAAAAAGTTCGTCTTTACTGTGGATATTTCGATCATATCCCGGACCAGTTTGCCAGAACCGGAAGACCTTTCGGTTACCCCGCTGAACAGTTAATCTTTCCAGCCATGCCTTATTATGGTGATGGAGGAAATGTTTTGCTCTCCTTGCTACGGATTGCTTGATCGCTTTCAAAAATAATGCAACGTCATAAACTGGAAGCAATGGGAGAACAATAAGATGAACATGTTCAGGCATAATTACATAAGCTAAAAGTGTAAAGTCATGTTTTTTTCCGGCACTTTCCATTGCTTGAATAAACCAACGCCTTGTTCGTTCTTGACTCAATAATGGGAAGTGTCGATAGCAGGAAAATGTTAAGAAGTGAGCGTGGCCGGGATCATTGAAATGTTGAACAGTTTTTCTTTTTTGTTGCTTCATATGCTCTCTTTTGCACGGACAAACAAGTTTGTCCATGCCACCCCTGTGTGTGTTTAAGTTAGCGCTTATGCTCCCTGACCCCCAGAAACTAAAATTTTACATGAAATCAAAAACCTGAACAAGGTCTGTTAATATAATGTCGGCAGAAAGGTTTTTACATTTTGGATCATCTTTTCTCATCCTTAATGATCTTGAGTCTCCTGCAAAAAGAGCTGTTTTAAATCCTGTTTTTTTTGCCGGATAAATATCCTTTAACATATCATTTCCAATATATAATACTGAATTTTTCTGGATATTCATATTTTTAAGCCTTTCTGCTGCAAGCTGAAACAAAAATGTTGACGGCTTTGCATATCCGAATTTATATGAAAAAATAATTAAATCATTATGAAAACCAAGATCCGACATATCTGATCCCAGCAACCACTTAAAAAGATAAGGAGTATAGAACTGAGCGTTTGATATAATTCCTGTCAGAAGCTTTGAATCTTTGCATGCAAAAAGCAGCTCTCTAATATGAGGCATTGGATATACAGGATTGACAAGCATTTCAAATTCAACAGAAAACCTTCTTATAAAATCCAAATCATTATTTTCTAAAATACTCATCCATATACGGTCGATTTCAACTTCCGGAAAATCAACGCCTTTTCCACGCATTTCATCATGTTTTTTTTTAATGGCGCTGAACAAATCATCCAAAATAATATGTGGTTTTCTTTTAATGCCGTACTTTAACAGCAATTGTTCAAGGAGATGTATATTATGTGATTTTTTTTCAGCAATGCTTATATCACCTGAACCGCTGATGAACAATGTGCCATAAATATCAAAAAGTATGCATTTTATCTTTCCGTCTATCTTTCCGGTTTTTTTTAAAGAAGTTGGTATCGGATTGAGTGGAGTTATGTAATTCGATAGTATAGGAATTTTCATTTTATGCCTAATGTGTTTAAAATAAAGCGCCAAAGTGCCTAACAATAAAGTGCCTAAAGTGAGCTAAAGTATATTAAAGTGCCTAAAGTTAATGTATTCTGCCATTTTATATAAAGATTTTTTGAATCATTAATGCATAGGAAAGCGTAACTGTATGTTGTCAATCAGCACGCCGAAGGCGTACCACAACTTTAGGCATTTTAGGCACTTTAACATACTTTAGGCACTTCTTTTAATTTTACTCAACATAATCGTTCCATTTAAGCAGGCTGAATTGTTCGAGATTTATAAACTCTGAAAGCAATATGTTTTTATCAAGCCTCTGATGGACTGGATTATTAATTATTTTTGAATAAATTTTCAGCAGGTTTTTTCTGTATGTTGTTTTGTTGTAGTTATTCAGAACAGCATTCATGTTGTTTTGTATCAACTCTTTATTGTCTAACAAGCTGTTTGCAGGACGGGAGAGATATGGATTAAGCTTAATTAGTTTTTTTGCCTTATTTTTACTTGATAATACATGAGAAATTATCTGTTTCTGAAACGGTTCATAAAGCAGTCCAAAATCGATATTATTATTTCCGGTTATTTTTGTAAAAGATTTTTGTATTTCTTCTTCATTAATTTTGAAGTCAAAGAGAGAGCAGTTTCTTAAAATACATGTCTTCCAAACTTCATAAAATTTATCTTTGCCTATCCATTCAAGTGGAACAAGGAGTCTATCATAAAGATGATCAAGTGCAATCCCGTTTTTTTCAAAGTCATGGCATATATCAGGGAGTTTTCTTCCCCAGAGATTTTTTTTTGCAGGCCACGGCTCAAGAAAAGTAAAACCAAAGCCTTCAGTTATGCTTGTAGTAATAATAAACTTTGCTGAAAGTACAAGCTGTGAAAAATCATTTTTCAAGCCGGCTTCAAATTCTACATCAAGATTATTTTTTTTAACAAATTTTTTCCATCCAGCGTAGCTGTTAATATCAGAGATACTGTTAGGAGGAAGCGTTATGGTAAGAGTTTCATTGTTCTGGAAGAAAAGTGATAGAAGTATTGCTTCTCCAATATTTTTTCTTCTAATAGCGCGTATGGGATATAGAACGTAGTTTCCGGTATCAGATTTTTTTTTATCAGAAGCAATGGGCTTGATTGTGTTGAATATTTTATGAAGGCCTTGTTTTTTCAGGCCGGCTTTAAGCAATATATTGTAATCCCGTGAGTTGATTACTCCGTAATGACAATCTGAAACATATTCTTCAGAAAAATATAATAAAGGCCGCCCGTCTTCGGCAAAATCGTGGATTTGTAAAAAAAGCTTTATTCCCCTTTTTTGAAGAGCCTTGAGAATTTTTAAAAAATTTATATTTTTTGCAAGCACGGGATTGTGAACATGGAGAACATCGCATCCATTATTCCATCTTGAAAAAACAGCTTTTATTATGTCATCTGCAACTTCTTCGGGCTTGTATATTTTTTGTGACTCGCTGTCATAACCAAGGCCGGGGATATGCACTGAATCAGCAGGAAAGGATATATCGGGAGGTTCTCCTGATAGTACAAGAACCTCACATTCTTCTCTGAGGGCTTCCACCTGTTGTTTTAAAACAGTTGTAACTCCGCCAGTCTTCAGGTGATAATGGATAAATGCTATTTTCATTAAGCTAAATTTTATATAACTACTCAGGTGGATAGGCTGAAGGCTGAAGACCGTTAGGAAAAAGTGCAGTTTGAAGCCATGTTTGGTGCAAGAATCAGATGTTTCCGCTAAAGTACGGCAATCGTACTCTTCTGACCCCTTCAGCCTTCAGCCTAAACAGCTTCAGCCTGACTACGTGAGTAGTCACAATTTTATATTATTGCAACCCGTTATAATGACTAAAAAATATTATCATAAAAACGGGTTAAGGTAAAGAGGGGGTTTAAATTATGTAAATATTGTCATAATCATTATGTATTATAAATCACAATATTAATTATATTTAAGATTGTTTTGTTGATTTTAATTCCCATATTAATTATTAAAAATAGCTTTAATGGGCTGTAGTTAAGCGTTTAACCTATTCATATAGTTCTTGTAACAAAATCTCGGCATATTATTTGCTTATAGTTAATTCAAAGAGCCGGTCCGACAAATAGGTTGAAGTCCGTTTCGATCAGATTATATGAATCAGCAATTGGATCTGTTTTAAATTCAATTCAATGGAAAATACATATAATGCTAATGCGGTTTTAATAAAACAATGTTGTCGGACCGCCTCTATCTTTTCAGCAACGTATTGAAACCTAAATTGAAAACAAAAAGGGTTGTGAAATATTCCACAACCCTTTTTTTGTTTATTATGGTCGGGACGACTGGATTTGAACCAGCGACCCCAGCGTCCCGAACGCTGTGCTCTACCAGGCTGAGCCACGTCCCGACTTCGGGAAAATATTTATGCTAACATCTGAATATTGTCAATGGAAATGTGTGAAAAAGCTATTAGCCATTAGCGGTTAGCTCTTAGCTAAAGGCTAACTGCTAAAAGCTAACTGCTAAAAATCTTCGATTTGAGAATAGCATCCAACTGACTATAATTTCAGGTGTTTTGAGTTTTCGTTCAGCCACTAATTAAAAGGATTTTTCAGCATAATTGTTTCATCTCTACCGGGGCCAACAGATACTATATTAATGGGCGTTTCAATAAGCTCTTCAACTCGTTTGAGATAATTTATTGTATTTTGAGGCAAATCTTCAAATTTTTTAATACTGGAAATATCTTCCGACCATCCAGGCAGTGTTTCGTAAACAGGTTTGCAGGCTGCAAGTGTTTTGAGGCTGGCTGGAAAATTATTGACAGGCTTTCCATTATATTCATAGCTTGTACATATATTTACTGTTTCCAGCCCATCTAATACATCAAGCTTGGTAACAGCAATGCCTGTAAGTCCGTTAAGACGCACGGCATTTCTTAGTATAACTGTATCAAGCCATCCGCATCTTCGCTTTCTACCGGTTGTAGCGCCGAATTCAACACCTTTTTTCTGTATTGCATCGCCGGTTTCATCAAAAAGTTCAGCAGGGAAGGGGCCTTCACCAACCCGTGTTGTATAAGCTTTTACAATGCCAATAACGCCTGTGATCTTTTTTGGACCAACACCTGCCCCGCTACATGCATTTCCTGCAATTGTGTTTGATGAAGTTACATATGGGTATGTGCCGTGATCAATATCAAGGTGGGCGCCCTGTGCGCCTTCGAACAGGACCTGTTTGCCTTCTTTTAGAGCATCATCGATAATAATAGAAATATTTGTCACATATGGGGCAAGCTTTTTCGCATAACCATTATATTGATTAATTATGCTTTCCGGATCAACCGTTTCATAGGAAAGAAAATTTTTTAGATAGAAATTTTTTTCTTTTACTATTGATTTTACCTTTTCAATGAAAACTTCCGTATCTATTAATTCAATAAATCTTATCCCTCTGCGAGTCGCCTTGTCTTCATAGCAAGGGCCGATTCCACGTCCGGTGGTTCCAATCTTCTTATCGCCCTTTGTCTTCTCCCTGGCATTATCAACATGCTTGTGATAAGGCATAATTATATGAGCTTTTTCGCTTATCTTTAAGTTATCCGGTCCCACACTTATTCCCTTGCTGATTAAGTAATCTATTTCTTCTAATAAAACAGAAGGGTCAATTACCATCCCATTGCCGATGATACAGGTTTTATTCTGTAAAATGCCTGAGGGCACCAGATGGCTGATGAACTGTTCACCTTTAACAACCATCGTGTGGCCGGCATTATTTCCTCCCTGAAAACGCACAACCATATCAGCATATTCCGCCAGCAGGTCAACGATTTTACCCTTACCTTCATCACCCCATTGAGTTCCGACTATTACAATGTTTGACACAATTCAGCTCCTTTAATTTAGTTCAGCCACAAAGGCACGAAGACACCAAGATTATAATATAATTCTCTTAAAATTCATAATTTGGGAATTTAGAGATTTAGGAATTCCGAATTAAAGGATGTTTTCACTTTTTAATTCCTAAATTCCTAAATTCGCAATTCCCCAATTTATCAGTCATATCTCTTCTTTAAGCCTTTGTGCCTTAGTGGCTGAACTGTTTTATTTTTGGATATATAATATTTCATACCATCATTTAGATTGCGTTTTGAGCGAAAAAAATCCTGGATCAAGGATCTACACTCATCTTTGCATACCCCGCCAATAATTTCCGGATGGTGATTAAGCCTGGAATCATTTGCAAAATTATAAAGAGATCCGGCTGCTCCCCATTTGGGGTCATTTGTACCAAAAACCATCCTTGACACTCTGGCATGTATAATCGCTCCCATACACATAATACACGGCTCGACAGTAACATACAAAGTTGTGTTTAACAACCTGTAATTAAGAAGCCTCTTCGCTGCCATACGCAGTGCAAGTATTTCTGCATGAGCCGTGGGATCAGAAAGTTTTATCGTACTGTTATGCGCCAGGGAGAGTATTTCGCCTGATTCAGCAACGACAACCGCACCAATAGGAACTTCATCATTCTGTCCGGCTTTTACAGCTTCGTTTATGGCAAGTTTCATTAATTTTGAATGATTATCATGCATTTAATCGACACTTTTCCTGTTAATCCAAATCTAAATCCTTATGTGAGGATACTCTCATCTCCCGAGAAATGATAAATATTTCAGACAGGATAACAGGATTGACTTGATTTTATAAAAGAATAATTTTGATGAAGTGCCTTTTTACCACCTGATCGAATCAGTTTGTAATTATACGTTTTTTTACAGGATTTGGGCTTCTTTGATTAACAGGAAATAAAAAATCTCGTTTATCCTGTTATCCTGTCAGGCTCTTTTTCAAAAGGCTAAATTGTTACATTTTCATTAATATGCACAATCTATAAAGTTATCATTGACATAAAAAAAAGTATATCTTAAAAACCTATCAAACTTCAATTCAATTTATTTATTTGCGCCCGTAGCTCAGCTTGGATAGAGTGCCGGACTACGAATCCGTAGGTCGCAGGTTCGAATCCTGCCGGGCGCGCCATTAAAAACAAGGGGTTACGGTTAAACAGCATAACCCCTTTTCTATTTCTGCTACTATTTTGCTACCATTTCTCCAAAAATCGTTTTTTCAAGCTTTATCGCCTATAAGGGGACTAATGAAATAAGAATGCTTTCATAGAAATTTTGTAACTACTCAGGTGGATAGGCTGAAGGCTGAAGACTGTTAGGATCAGAATGCGGGACGTCCATAAATAAGTAAATAACTTGACATTTAATTATATTATTGATAATAGTCTTACATGCCTAGATCAGCCCGCCTGGACGCACCCGGTGTTTTACATCACATCATCATCCGGGGAATTGAGCGTCGCAACATATTCAGAGACAATAAAGACAGAAATAATTATTTTTAATTAAACCTCGGGCTCTGCCCGAGCGACCCTAAAAGGTTCGACCGTTTCGGGGTGAAAGATTTACCCTGCGATTTAATATTAGATCAATGGAAAACACTTTTAAAATCGCAAATACAGTGGAAGCTCTAACTGTTAGTTTTGAAGTTGGAAGTTAAGAAATAAGTGTATTCCAAAGCATGAAGTTCAGTTTTTTCGAGAATTCAAAGAATTATGTAATATTCAAAAAAGTACGAGTACAGATTTTTTGACCCCTTCGAGGGGTCTTCATCAAACCACGTCCTATGGGCGTGGTCGGTGATTCACAATTCAAGATTTTGATACTTATGTCATGACACGAAATCTTTGTTAAGCTTTGGTCCTGAAGTGATAAGCTTCAATTTTTAAGGAACGGAAGCCCTTTCAACAGAAAGGGCTTCCAGCAAATACTAATTTTTATGACTTCTATTTCACCGTCTCGAAAGTAAAGCTTCCTACCATAAAATTCTTGCTTAACCTCCAGATTTCTACAACATATTCATCCGGCGTTTTCGTAGTTTTGAAATTGGTTATATACTTCTCTACAACCGTATCAATCCTATAATTTAGGGAACTGTCCCCATATAGCGATGTCTGCAAGACACTGCCTTTCCCATTGTATATCCTAATTTCAAGCTCTTCATTATACACAAAGGGTTGTGAATAATCGACACTCTCGGCTATCCTCAAAGAAAATTTCACCGGCATTGTTCGTCCGGCTTTATTTGTTTCGGAAGCCGGCAACAGTTCCAAAACTGCCCAGTTACGGATGCTGAACGACACAATTTCACTCAAGCCCTCATTGCCATATATGTCTGTAGCCTTTGCGATTAAAAAATAATAGCCATCCGGATGTTGGGTTGTGTCAAAGTCATACTCCCACTCGCCGGAAATTTCATTGAAAATACATCCAAGGTCTTCATACCCGACTGGAATCCCTTCCGAGCCATTGTCTTCGCGCAAGTACAAATAGACTTCAGCGACCCCGCTGTTGTCAGATGCCCAGCCTGTAAATGTCACTTCGTCCTGAAGGGCAAGGTCTGGTTCCGGAAAAGTAATCCCAACCTCTGGAGGTCTGGCAATGGCTACGGCGCCGGGCGCATAGCTCGCGTCGGAAGAATTGCCGTCCGTTATAGTGCCGTAAATATAAAAGGTTCCCTCGGCCATGGCAGTGATATCCCAGAGATAGGAATCATCTTCTCCATCTGGATCTTCCATTAAGCCATCCACAATGAGAGTGCCGTCTTCACCAAACGAGTCAATGTCGTAGTAAAGGGCGATTTCAGCATCTGTTTCAGGATCTCTGTCTTCCCAACTGATCAGGATACCGTCAGCGTCGGTTATAATATCCTCAGATGGTTCTTGAATCACGATTGTTGGCGGATCATTAATTCCATTGCTGTCCGTAAAGAAAGAAGCTGTTTCCATCCACCCGCTTGTTAAGCCATGCTCGTCTTCTGCCAGAGCTCTCCAGTAATACCATGTGTTATCGCTAAGTTCTTGTGGGACAACCCATTCAGGAAAATCTGAATCGATCTCGGCAACAAGCTGTATTAGGTCAAAATCAGCGTATAGCTCAAAACGATAGATTAGACTGTCGTTATCAAGATCCACGGAAGGATTGAGCTCCAATGTTGGTACCAGAGTGGCAACCCAAGCCTCTTGTCCAGGATTTTTTAGAGTGGGGGTAGAAGGAGCGTCATTAAACAGATTGACAAAGAAGCTTCCCTGGGTCCATTCACTATCCGTTGCCCCATCATTGGCCCGAACTCTCCAGAAATAATATGTGTTGTCATCAAGATTTGATACATACCATGTTGTATTACCCGATCCTTCTTGAACTGCACCGGATGTTTGTTTTGATTCAGAGTCAAATGTGTTTACCTTATCGAGTTCAAAGAAATAGGTTAACTCGTCCCCATCCACATCTATCGAATTATTTATAATAAGGTCCAGATTCTGAACTTTAACTTCACTGCCGTCTGTGGGAGAGACTATTGTTGGCGCAACAGGTGCATCATTAAAGGTGTTAACGAAAAAAGAACCAGGATCGCATGCTGTAAAGGCACCATGCTCATCGGTGGCAATGCTTTTCCAGAAATACCAGGTATTATCTTGAAGTTCTGTATCAACCACCCATGACGTGGTTCCGCTCCCGCCTTCTGCAATACTTGAAACCGAGACAACCAGGTTGTTCATCGTTTCATCGGCGTAAACCTTATAGCTATAGGTAAGAATGTCTTCATCAACATCCAGGCTGTTGGTTACCTCTAGGGTGGGTGTTACCGAATCCACTTCAGCACCATCCTGGGGGCTGCTGATGTAAAACGCACCAGGCGCATCGTTTGCCGTGTTTATAAAGAAGCTGCCGTACGTCCATTGGCTGAAGCCGATGCCATCGGTCGGCCTCACTCGCCAGTAGTACCAACTGTTATCGTTGAGCTGTTGAGAAACACTCCACAATGTCGTCAGGTCTGCCTCAGGAACATTCAATTGGCTCGCCACGAGATCCGTAATTGCCTCATCGGAATAGACCTCAAAATCGTACGTTATAGCGTCACCATCAGGGTCGGTGCTGTTTTGGATCACAAGCTCAGGCTGCAGAGCGGTTACTTCTGCCTTATCTTCAGGGGAATAGATTTGAGGGATGCTCGGCGCATTGCTCTCAGTAGGATCTGTGCCGTTCAGATATTCATCCAGATCCGATATGCCATCCCCATCAAAATCACCGGTTCTATCTCTGTCAAGGTTACCAAAATACAGCATTTCCCAATCATCGGGCATGCCGTCGCCGTCGCTATCTCCACCGGAAGAAGAGGAAATGGTCAGAGTTATACGCTGGGTATCCTTCAGGGTGCCATCGGATGCAGTAAAGGTGATCTTGTATTGTCCAGCCTGGCCCACGGCTGGCGTCCAGTCGAATATACCGACGCCATTGCCCTGGTCTACGAAGGTCGCAAGAGCCGGCAGCGGGGTCGCTGAAAGGGAAGGTATCGTGCCGTCAGGATCGCTTGCCTCCACGATGAAGGACAGTTGCTCTTTGATCGAGCCGGAATAAACTGGAGCACCGGCGCATCGGGGGCTGCGGCAGCGTCTTCAAAAACTACCGTATAAG
>JAIVWD010000016.1:0-20036 GCA_049190315.1 Deltaproteobacteria bacterium
TTACAAGATATTCAGGATTTAAATTATCGAAACTTTTCCTGTTAATCCAAATCTAAATCCTTATACCTTGATACACACCTTCTTCATGTTGTGATTATATTTTATGATTTACTGGCTAACTACAATGAGAGTTGGCTTTGTTTGTGCACTTTAAATAAAATCTTGTCTATCCTGTTATCCTGTCAGATTCTTTTTCAAAAGGCTAAATTGTTACAACTGATGAATTGGCTGCAAAAGCGTGAAAATGGTTCAAATCTTCACAAATTTTCAGCCGATGGGCTGTCTATTTTATCAGTCGCAACGCTTCTCTAAATTCAGGGGTCCCGGCTCTTGCAAGCAATTCGTAGATAAGCATCTCGGTTGATGTTATTGTAATGCCATTATGCCGCATTCTGTTTAAGGCGATCTCCCAATCATAAGTAGAACGAGAAGATGTCGCATCACTTACAACATGGACCGTGTAGTCGGATATTGCATGCAAAGCTGTTTGCGCCACACAAATGTGTGCCTCAAGACCAGTGATAATAAGGGTATTTCTATTGAGTTGTCGTATATGTTCACTGAATTCTTCTGATTTAAAACAACTAAATGTTATCTTTGAGATCGGCTGGATGTCCGGTATTTCCCCTTGTATTTCCGTCACGGTTTCCCCGAGCTTTTGCTGCTCAGTGAGGACAACAGGAAGGCCAATAATTTTAGAAAACTTGATAAGCTTAACTATATTTTCGATGACTCGGCCGGCTTCTGCGATAACAGGCACCAGTTTTTGCTGAACATCAATTATAACTAATGCACAATTTTTGCTGCTCACCAATGGTGCAGCGGATGGATTCATTTTTCAACCTCCTCGTATAGACGTTCAGATAATTAATTTCACAAGGCTAGAAGAAGGAAGGCGTATGTAGTTATACGTCGACGACTGATAACGCAGTGAAATTAATTATCTGAACGTCTATACCTCAAGACACTCCCGCAATTCTGACAAGTTGCCCCAACGTCTTTACACCGTTTTTATTCAATATATTGATAAAACGTTGAAAAAGCAATGCCGTTGACAGGGCGTCGCCAAAGGCGGTGTGACGATCATTGGCGGTAATGCCGAAGTGTGCGGCTATGGCGTCAAAGCGTGTATCATGACAGCTTTCAGGAGGTATAAGTTCTACCTCCTCCATGCGCCTGATCCAGGCAGCGACCAGGGCAGTGTCAATGACACGGTTCTGAACAGGAAATCCAAAACAACTTTGCATGGCATAATTTAGAAATTTCATATCAAAAGAAGCGTGATGGGCCATTATTACATCGCACTCTATATAGTCCAAAAACTTCAAAAGAATGTCCGAAATGTGCGGCCTGGCACTTGCAATGTCCGGCGTAATGCCGTGAATAAAGATGGAAGAGGTCGGAATAGAGCCCTTTGGATCAATTAACTCGTAGAAGGCATCTCCCAGATGAATCCTGCCTCCTGTCATCTTGACTGCTCCGAGGGAAAGAAGTCGGTCACCTTCTTCGAGATGGAGACCGGTTGTTTCTGTATCAAAGATAACAAAGGGGTTATTTGAAATGAGTGTCTCGGACTGATATGCCTCTTTGATTTCCAGTTGTTTGCGAAGGGCTTCGGGCATGTCGTCCCTGCCTGTGTGCCGGGCATACACCTTTCGCAGCTTTTTAGTCTTGAGGAAGTTTAACATGATTTTTTAGGCATTCTTCATTTGTCAGTTTACACTTTTTAGAGGTGATTCCAGCTTCGACCTGAAATATGAAGTGCCTAAAGTGAGCTAAAGTATGTTAAAGTGCCTAAAGTTAAGGAGTCGCTTCGCTCCATTAATTCATATAAAATTGGCAGCGCCGAAGGCGCATTCCTTAACTTTAGGCATTTTAGGCACTTTAGTTCATTTTAGGCACTTATAATTTTTTGTGCGCTTCTCGTACAAATTTAAAAAAAGTGTAAACTACTTTTGACCTATTTTGAAAGATGCCATTTTTTAACTATATGCTTTCCGGAAAACGCACTTTTAATTCGCCTTGCAGGTCTCTAATCACATGAAATGCTTCAATGAGGGATTTCCTCTGAAGTTTGGACAGGGCTTTGGGGTTGATATAATCACTCGGTTCTATTTTCTTTTCCTTTTGCATTATGTGGTGATTTATTTTGAGGAGCATAATGAAATTAAACGCCTCCTTAATATCTTCTGCCATATCTTTGGAAAGCAGTTTCTTGCGGGTGATAGCTTCCAGTCTATTCAAGGTGTTGGTAGCGTTGATTTGCTCACTTAAGCTGAGCACACGAATGGCATCGACCACAGGCACCAGTCCGCTCATTTTTAGATTGAGCTCATTCTTGTAGTCGCCGGTCTTTTCAACCACAAGCGCCCTGAGAAAACCGAGGGGCGGTCCGTTATAAAGGGCGTTGGTGCTGAGATGTCTTAAAAAAGCTCTATTCTTTTCAATATTGTGATTCAAAAAAGTCCGGAGTTTTTGGGCCAGTACAGCGTCGCCTGTAAGGGGGCGGAAATCGAAAAAAATTGTACAGTTTCTCAGGTCTTCAGGCGATGCTTTGTTGATCCATGATGAAAAATAATGTCTCCAAACTGTTTCCGGCCGGCACCATCGTGGGTTGCTGGCCATAATGTCTCCTTTGCATAGCGGAAAGCCACAGATTTCCAGGCCGGAAACAACACCTTGAGCTAAACGAAGAAAGTACTTGTGGATATCCTGATCTGAGCCGGGCTCCGGATCCGAATAAATGATAGCATTATCCTGATCTGTTCTCAGTGTTTGCTCTTTGCGGCCTTCACTGCCCAGAGCAAGCCAGCAGTAGGAAACAGGAGGAGGCCCTATGCCTTCTTCACGCAGGGCTTCTTCTGTCAAGGTGATGATCTTTCGTGTCAGGTGGTCATTGCATTCAGAAACAACGGCTGCGATCTCTTTTGAGGATGCACCGGAGCTGAGAAGTCTCTTGACCATTTGGTCCATGGCATTAACCAGCCGTGCAACCCCTTGAACGGTTGTCTGCTTTTGAATGTCATTGATTACAGCAAGGGGATTAGATCCCTGGAGTATGATCAGGTCATGCTGCGAGATAATGCCTGAAAGCGACTTTCCCTCAACAACACAGATGTGATGACAATTAAACCGCGCCATCTTAAAAAGGACGTTGAAACATAGTTCCTCTGGAGCAACGGAAAAAACAGGTGCGCTCATGATCGTTCTGATTGGTTCAGATCCTGTCTTTCCTGTTGCAAGGATTCGATTTGTCATGTCGCTTTTGGTAACAATCCCCAGAGGGCAATTCCGGGCATCAACCACAACAACGGAACCAACTCCCTCACGGGCCATCAATTTGGCCACAAAAGAGGCTTCCTGATAAGGTAAGCATGTTACTGGTTTCTGTTTGACCAGGTCGCCGGCCGTGACATTGAACAAGTAGTCGTCTGATCGGAAAACCACTGTGTCCGATACCCCGCGAGGCGCAAAAATACCTGTCCGTGCCTTTTTCAGCCGGTACGCAAGCTTGGACAGCCGGATGGCAAAATATTCGTGAAACCCTGCATGGTTTTGCATCAGCTCATCAAAGGTCTCCCTGGAAAGTAAATAACATACCGTATCTTCGTATGCCCGGACATTGAATTCAGGGCCTGTCCTGTTGATAAGGGAAGCGCTTCCGAAAAAATCGTTCTCGGCATTATATTCCAGGAGGATATCCACACCATCCCTGCGAACAGTTTTCTCCACTGCGCCGGTCTGAATAATATAGAGATAATCACACGGAGAGCCATCCTGCTCAAGGATTAAGCTCTCTCTGGGAAAATAATCAATTGATATCTTTTGGGGAAGGCCGCCTAAAACTTCCTGGGGAAGCTCATTAAAAGGAACAATGCCGCGAAGAAACTCAATAATTTTGTTGTAAGGAATTTCAACCATTTTCTATTGTTAGCATTTCCTCCAAAAATTTAACTCTTTCTCGCAAATCCGGGGTTTTGGGTTTATTATGAAGAAACCTTTCCATGAAACCAGGCCCTTTCCCCACTTCAGAGTCAATGGCTAATGCCGTTTGGTAGTCAAAAAGGGCATCTTTGTGTCTGCCCAAATGATCGTATGCAATGCCGCGATTTGCATACGCAATGGCAAGTGTCCTGTCTTTTTGGATCGCCCTTGTAAAATCGACAACAGCTTTCTTGTAATGCTCCAGGCAGATATAAGCAATACCCCGTGTCAGATAGCCCTCAGCCTTTTCAGGCTCCCTGGAAACAGCCTCTGTAAAAAGATCGGCCGCCTTTTGGTACTTCTTTTTTTCCAGAAGACGATTGCCGTCAAGCAAAAGAGCCCGATAAACCTTTTCGCGCTGGTCTATCGGGCTGTTTTGCTCGTTGCATCCAGGGCTGAGGCATACAACTACTGTCAGGGCGATAACACTCAAAATATTCATTATCAGGTTAGTGGTTCGCTCCATCTCCTCACCCTTCACAAGTAAGCGTTCACAGTTGTCGGTTTACAGTTCACAGTTTTTCCAATGAACTATGCAACGAGTGAAGCTTGTTTGATATTGATCTCAACAAACACCGTAACCTCACATGAAATACAAACTTAAATTCTCACACTTGCCTGCCGCTGGCAGGACTGAGCCTCTTGTTTCTTTGTCAGCCTTTGGCAGATATGTTTTAATCAACCGTTAACTGTTAACTGTTAACCGTGAACTGTTTGTTACCTTCACCGGAATCAGAAGTTGTAGAACGTCGACAGGGTGTAGCGGAGCCCCGCGTCAGTGCTGTTAAAACGCTCAGTTTCCACGTACATAATTTCTGCGCCGACCTTTACCCCTTTGGTAACTTTATACCAGGTATTTATAAACGCGATGGAATTCTTGGTAAACTGCCTGTCACCGAGGTTTCCTCTCATTGTTTTCATGTCATCATTCCTGGGATCGTCGATACCGTATCCAGCAGAAACAGTGAGATCATCGGTAGCATTTGCGGTCAGGCTGATAAAACCACCTATTGCTTCTATTTCCTTTGGATTATTCGGGTCACTATCGTTTACGTCCATGTCATAGCGGAGAAAATCTTTGCCCAGAGCTTCTCCCCAGAATCCTTCAGCCTTGAGCAGAACAGGCCCTAAATTTAACTTAAGCTCTAATGCGACCAGGAATCGATCTATATCCTTATCAGTATTGATGTATTCGCCGGTCCGGTAACCACCACCCAGGGCAACGAGGTTACCATCTCCGAAATTATAGGCGACCCGGCCAAGAAACCAGGGCATCCTCTCTTCATCCTCAGTATCCTCACGGCGGTGCTTCATCGCAGATAAAAGGAGTTCCACGTCGCCCAGTTTTTGGCGAAGCGTAACCTGGGGCACACGCCACCACAGGTTGCCGGCAGCGGTCAGGACACCGAAATCAATAGTAGCCGGATTCTGCTGGGCCACGGGGATCCAATCCTGTCCAAGCCGAAGGCTTGTGCCGGATGAATTGTTTGCCAGATCTATATATCCGAGGCGCATGCGGGGGATCAGGCTGTTGCCGCTTACGTCCCCGTAAAAATCAATTTCAAAACGGCCCTTAGCTGTCCAGTTCCCATCTGTGTGGCTTGTCTCAAACCCGAAACGGGTATCCCGCGGGTTGAAATTTACAGAATCATTTGAGGCATCTTCCTTAACCACACCGATGAAATCATTATATTTCTTGAATTCTGCTGTATCATAGTTGAGATCGAATTTTATCCGTCCATAAAGGCGCATGTTGTATTTGGACCATACGCTTTCAGCTTTGGATAATACATTTTTGGACAATACATTTTCAGTCGTGGCTTGCTTCTCTCTCAGCTCCTTAATCTCCCCTTCCAGGCGGTCCAAGCGTTCAGCATCTGTTTCGGCTGACACCGTCATTGACATCAACGAAAAGAAAACCGTAAAAACCAGTACAATAAGACTATATTTCTTCATAACTTTTTACTTCCTCCTTCGTAATTTTTCCCTAAACCGACTTTCGTGCAGGTCCAGTTCCTTCAGGCACCCTTACGTCCCCGATATCCTCGGCCAGCACCTCTACTTCACCTTTGATGTTTGTGGACATTTCCAGCTTGAAAGCCAGAAAGTACATCATATAGCAGCCTAATGCCCACCAGATAATCTGCCAGATCCATATAGACGGCATCCCCCAAAACCACGTTTCAGGCGCATTAGGGTTGCCGAAAATGGAGTTTCCGATCACGGCAAAGGGGCCGATGGCAAACATGAACCACACAAGGGTGATGATCCAGCCAATTGGTTTCAAGTGCTGTTTTGCTTTTGGAACGCCGGCATGTTGCCTGATGAATTTGTGAAATTCGAACCGTCGGGCGAATTCCTTCTCACCCGGCTGTGTGAAGGCGCTCACCAACACGGCAAGGGCAAGATTAAATATGATTCCCCAGCCCGCACTGTGAATGGTCAAAGGATACGCTCCCCATGGTAACCCAAGGTCAAATTGATATGTCAACGTTACTGCAACCAGACCAGCAACCAGACCGGTCACGATTCCCTGTCTTGTAAACCATGGCACATACAGGATAGCAATCAGGGCCGGCCACATCTGAAATCCATAAGAAACAGCCAGTCCCCCTAAGAGGACCAGAGCGTCTGTGGAGGTGACAGCCACAATCAGAGCCGCTCCGACGACAACTATTACCAGAAGACGTCCGAAAAACTTCTGCTGCCTGTGGGATGCGTTTTTGTTCAGGAAATGTTTATACAGATCGCGGGTCAACATGCCACTTGCTGTTGACATGTAAGCAGCGCCCGTGGATTGCATGGCGGCCAGTGCACAGACTGCCAGGAGTCCGGTAAGCCAGGGCACGTGATTTCCCATAAGGTGAATCAGCCACGGCACCAGGTTTCCCTGCTTTCCCTCCGCTAATGATGGGATAATGCCGGCATCCATCAGGGCATGTCCTCCCATCCCCTGGATTGCCGTAAAGACTATGAGGATAAATCCTATCCCGATAGAAGAAGCTATAACTTGCTGAAGGGGAAAGGGTTTTGGGTTTTTGTTGGCAAAAGCCCACATCGAAAATGCAGGGGCTGACTGGATTCCCATGAGGGCAAACATATATGTCAGGATCATCACGCCGGTCCAGCCGCCGCCCACGGACTTGCTTGCCGCCGGCACCCACTGAATCACCCCTGGAATTGCGACATAATGACTGTAACCGTCAGGAGTAAGTTTCGTGTCGGCAAGCACGATTTTTGCGATTCCGGATGTAAGGCCGTCCCAGCCGCCGCAGAAAGCAAGGGTAATGATGCTCAGCGCGACAATTCCAACGGCCAGCAAGATACACTGGGCCGAATCCACATAGGCCACCGATCGCAGGCCGCCCAAGGCCACATAGATGGTCACCACCGAGGCTAACATGACCATGCCCACGTTGATAGAAAGCAAGCCGTCGGTCAAAACGTTAAACAGATAACCCGAAGCCCTCAGTTGCACCCCAAGGTATGGAACGCTGAAAAAGAGGGCGACAATGACGGTCAGAACGCGCATGGTATCGCTCTTGAAATATGTGGAAAACATCTCTCCGGGTGTGACAAAGCCGTATCTCTTTCCAAGGAGCCACTGGCGCTTTAGAAACAGGACACCGGTAAAAGGAATGGTGATGGCATAAAAAGAGGCATACGCGTAAGGAAAACCGTCTCGCCAGACCAGGGCCGGGTGCCCTACGAATGTCCATCCACTAAAAGATGTGGCAGTGGCCGCCAGGACAAAGACCCAGACACTGATTTGTCGTCCGGCAATAAAATAATCCGATGCAGTCTTGGCGCGTAAGGCCCCTTTGATTCCCCATGTAATACAATAGACCCAGTAAGCAAAAACAAAGATAATTAACCAGTAAATACTTGAACTCATAATTTCCTCCCTATTTTTATACCTCGAAAGGCCATAACTTGCGATTTTTCGCTGGCCATGAACATCAATAGCTGTGTTGCTCAGGCTTGAAATAGCTTGCTATTCCGCACCTTCGCGCCTTGCTCTTGATGCTCATTGCTCACCGAAAAAAACGCAATTTATAACCTTCCGAGGTATGAATAAAATTTTTGTGGTCACAGGGGCATAAGGCAAGACCGAATGGGGGAGGCTAAAACTACCCAGAGATCTCCATTAAAAGTAAGTAGCGTTTATCTATGGCTGCTGACAGTTTGCTTGTTAAGGAACAGGATCAATTCCTCCCTCGTTAAAAGGATGACATCGAACAATTCTCTTTAAGGCAAAGATTGATCCTTTAAGCGGACCATAGCGCAAAATAGCCTCATATGCATAATTAGAACAGGTGGGATAAAAACGACAAGAAGGACCCAAAACAGGAGACAGTATGTATTGATACGACTTGATAAATATTAAAAAAATTCTTTTAATCATGACTAACTGATATTTTATCAAAAATTTTTTGAAGAGATAAAAACGCCAGGCCTGAAGTTAGTCCTGCGGCTTCTTTCTTGGCAATTATATTAATATCCCAAAAACCAGTTATCTTATGCCTGTTTAACCGAAAATATTCACGAAAAATACGTTTGATCCTGTTGCGTTCTACAGCGTTCCCAACCTTTTTGGATACAGTAACACCCAATCGTGTTCTCTTAAACCTGCCCGGACAGAATAGAACAATAAAATATCTGTTCTGAAGTTTGATTCCACGTCTTGATATTCCAAGAAAATCGGAATGTTTTAAAATTCTATCTGCCTTTGTAAATGGAAAAAAGCGCAAAAAATATTTGCCCTCTGTAGCCGAAATCGATAAATTTAGGTTTAAACAGATAAACGCTTTCTCCCTTTCGCTCTCCGCCTGTTAATAACTCTTCTTCCCTGTTTTGTTGACATTCTTTTCAAGAATCCATGTGTTCTGGCTCGTTTAATTCTGCTTGGCTGATAAGTTCTTTTCATAATTCAATCCTTTGAGACCTAATACCTAAGTATCATAACATATTAAGATAATAATGTAACTACTCACGTAGTCAGGCTGAAGCTGTTTAGGCTGAAGGGGTCAGAAGAACACGATTGCCGTACTTTGGCGGAAATATCTGATTCTTGCATCAAACATGGCTTTTAATACGTTTTTTCCTAACAGTCTTCAGCCTTCAGCCTATCCACCTGAGTAGTTACATAATAATTACGATTTTAATAGCCGCAACTCAAATACATAAAGTTTTAAAAAGAACACAATGTTTTTATATTGTCAAGCTCCAAAATTTACTGCTATTCTTTGAGATCTTCAAAAATATCAAATTCTTCCATATGAAACTGAGGATTAGGGTATATTACAATCCGTTTGCCAAGAGTTTGTTCTAAGGAGGTTATTATATGATTTTCTTTGCCGAGAAGAAGATCGGCAATTTTGGAGTTTACCCTTAGGGTCAGTTTAACCCCCACCATATTGGACGCGTCTCGGAGTATCTCCCTGTATATATTATAACAAATTGTTTGTCTGGATATAAGGGAACCCTCTCCATCGCAATAAAAACAAGGCTCGCAAAGCATCCTTGTCAGCGCCTGTCTGGTCCGTTTGCGGGTCATTTGTATCAAACCCATCTCCGACATCGGAAGAACATGACTCTTGCTTCTATCTTTTGTCAGCGCCTTCTTAAGGGCATTAAATATTTTTTCCTGGTTTGATTTTTTTTCAACATCAATAAAATCTATTATAATTATACCGCCTATATCTCTAAGGCGTATTTGATATGCTATCTCTTTAAGGGCCTCTAAATTTGTCTTTAAAATTGTTTCCTCAAGATTATGCTTACCGACATATCGACCGGTGTTTACATCTATAGATACAAGGGCTTCCGTTTGTTCAATCACAATATAGCCGCCTGATTTAAGCCACACTTTTCTTCTTAATGCACGTGATATGTCGCCTTCTAAATTATAAGCATCAAAAATTGGCTCGGAACCTTCGTATAGCTCAACAGAATCCTTTAGGCTTGGCATGAATGTATCGAGAAAAGAAAGAATTGATTCAAAACCGGAACGAGAATCAATAATTAGTTTTTCTGCTTCGTTGGTCAAAAGATCCCTTACTGCTCGAAGGCTAACGGTAAGCTCCTGGTGTATAAGAGAAGTCGCCGGCGCTGACTTGTATCTTCTCTGAATGCTTTCCCACAAATTGTTAAGAAAACCCATTTCTTTTTCGAGCTTCTCTTCATATATGCCCTCGCTAACCGTCCTCACAATATAGCCATAAGGTTCTTTTCTTAAGGACAGAACTATATTTTTTAAACGTTCTCGTTCGGTTTCGCTTTCTATAGACCTGGATATACCAATATGATCAGATGTCGGCATAAGAACAAGGAAGCGGCCTGGAAGCGAAATATAATTAGTTATTCTTGGCCCCTTTGTCCCAATCGGGGACTTGGCAACCTGAACCATGATCTCCTGGGCCTCAGTAATAAGCTCCTCAATGTGACGGCTATCCCGTTCTACAGGGGTTGCAGTGTCTGTGCCGGAACTTTTATGGTCAACTTCACTGTTTTTAATAAAAATTTGTTCGAATTCTTTATAATCATTGCAAATTACATCATCAACATATATAAAAGCCGCCTGATTTAAACCAATATCAACAAAGGCTGCCTGCATACCCGGCAGAACTCTCTGCACCCTCCCTTTATATATATTTCCCGCTATATTGGAATCGTCTCCTCTCTCAATAAAAACTTCTACAATTGTTCCATCTTCAAGAAGAGCGACCCTGGTTTCATGTTCTGCAACATTTATGATTAGCTTTTTATGCATGTATTTGATTGCTGGCATCCTTCACGACAGTCAAAAGTAGTTTACGCTTTGTTGATCTTGTATTTTAGCAGTAAAATTGGAAATTGGAAAAAATACAAAGAGGTAGCTGTGTCACCTAATTTCAAATTTCCAGTTTCGACATCGGCATTCAATTCGATAATACACGCTTTTTCGAAAAAAGTGTAAGCTGGTGAATGAAGGATGCCTGATTGCTTAATATATTTTAATAAATCTTGCTTTTTTTGCTTTTTCATCGGTCAGCTTGAAAATTTCTTTAATTACCTCTAACGGCCTTGCTGTCTTACCTGATTCTGACCTGAGTATCATCTGTAATTTGTCTGGCTTAAGCAACTCTATGTCTAAAACCATATACTTTAAGTCTATCTTTTTCAACCTCCCTTTTCTGTCAATACGAGAAACGATGAACTCAGGGCTTTGTAAAAAAATTTCCAGCTCTTTATTATCAAAAAACTCTTCTTTTATTGTAACAATATAATTATATTTTTTCTCATTATTATGGACCTTTTTGGTTGAAACAATTTGACAGTCGTGAACAGAAAGACCTTCTGGAAGGTGCTTGTTTAAACTTTCTATTATTGACTGTGGTTCAAAATTCTCTGGAACAACCAGATAAAAATATTCTTTTAGACTTTCCAGGCCTATAGGCAAAGTATCTTCAAAAGAAATTTTTGGTTTAGGATGAAATCCTTCTGAAAACTTAACCGGTATCCCGGCACGCCTTATGGCTCGCAAAAGAATATTAACAAGTTCAAGATGTCCAAAATATTTTGCCTGGTCTATTTTTGAAAAAGCAACTTTGAGTGTTTTTAATAACGCGCCTTTTATAACCGGCTTGATATTATCCGAGGTTAACAAACCACTGCCGATATCAAGTGCTGATTTCTCCGCAGGCATTTCAAACACTTTTGGTTCTATAACATCAAAATCGCATACTCCGCAGGCGTTACAATTACCCGTACGACAGTCCGGAGTAAGTTCGCCCCTTGTTGCTTTTTCCCATTCTTCTATTAAATATTTTTTTTCAACCCCAACATCAATGTGGTCCCATGGAAGGGGCTCGTCTGTAATCCTTGACCTGCCTGTATAAAAACTTATATCCACCCCCTCATCATAAACAGCCTCCTGCCACAATCCATAATTAAACTTGTCGCTCCAGCCATCTAACTTGCATCCCTTCTTGTGTGCAGCAACCAGTAAATGTGAAAGCTGTCTGTCACCGCGCGCCCAAAGTCCCTCAAGCAAACTAACCTCCGGATTTTGCCATTTAAAATTAATACCGGACATTTTAAGGTTGTTCTGCAGCCAGCCAATCCTGTCCTTTGATTCAGACAGAGAAATCTGTGGTGCCCACTGAAAGGGGGTGTGGGATTTTGGAATAAAGGTTGTAAAACTAACGTTTATTTTATTTTTGCGCCGCCCTTTGCCGGTATTAATCCTTCTAAGTTCTTTTACAAGATTCACAATTGATCTAAGATCTTCACTTGTCTCCGTTGGAAGACCAACCATAAAATAAAGCTTTATAACCTGCCAACCCAAATCATAAGCGTTTTTCACTGTATCAATGATATCTTTCTTTCTAATATTCTTATTAATAACGTCGCGAAGCCTTTGGCTGCCGGCTTCGGGAGCTATGGTGAAACCTGTTTTTCTGACCCGCTTAATATGTTGCATGAGTTCCGGCGTCAATGTTCCTGCCCGTAGAGAAGGAAATGAAACAGCTATATTTCTTGGCTCGCACAAAGCCATAAGCTGTTCCATCAGAGGGTTTATACATATATAATCTCCAATGCTTAATGACAACAAAGAGATATCCTCGTAACCCGTCGCTGTTATTGATTTGTTCAATAGAGTCAGAATTGTCTCCACAGACCTTTCCCTTACAGGACGGTATATCATCCCTGCCTGACAAAACCTGCAACCCCTTGTACATCCTCTGGATACTTCAAGACGAAGGCGATCATGTATGGGCCTGCCATAGGGTATGATCGGGGCTTCAGGGAAAGGTGCTTTATCAAGATCATTTACTATAGCTTTCTTGATTTTTTGGTATTTCGAAAACCTGGGCAAAAGAATCTGAAAACCTGATGCGTCAAATTTCGGTTCAAAAAAAGCCGGTATATAAACACCCTGTATATCTGACCAGATTTTATAAAGGACTTCTTTTTCTCCATTGAAGCCCTCTTTCCATTTAAGCCAGGAACGGGACATTTCCATTATTACGTTTTCACCGTCTCCTATAACAATAGCATCAAAAAAGTCGGCAACAGGCTCAGGGTTACAGGCACAAGGACCTCCCGCAATTATTAGAGGATAGGAACTATCTCTTTGCGAAGAAAAAAACGGGATTTTTGCAAGGTCCAGAATGTTAAGAACATTGGTATAATTCAGTTCATAAAGGAGGCTGAATCCGATAATATCAAACTCTTTAAGAGGTTTTTTAGATTCCAGGGACATTAATGGGGTATTGGATGACCTGAGATATGCCTCCATATCCGTGCCTGGAACAAAAACCCTTTCCGCGGCTATTTCTTCATGACTATTTAATATATGATAAAGTATAGTCAGCCCTAAATGAGATGTTCCTATTTCGTAAAGATCCGGAAAAACAAGAGCAATACTAAGCTTTACTTTGCTTTCATCTTTTTTTATACAATTTATTTCCGTGCCTAAATAACGACTTGGTCTCTCAACCAGCGGCAGGATGTCTTGAATGGATTTAATGTTCATGATATATAAAACAGGGTTCAGGGTTCAGGGTTTACAGTTTGCCAAAATAAAAGATGACAAAGCTAAACGCTCAAAGCAACAAAAAACTTATTAAATGGAAAGTCTATGAAGCGAATAAAAATTATCAGCCTTTTAAAATCAGAAACAGCACGGGATAATATTATTGCAAAAGGATGGGTAAGAACCAGGCGCGATTCAAGCAATTTTTCGTTTATAGAAATAAATGACGGATCCTGTCTTGAAAACTTACAGATTATTGCCGATGAATCTTTAGAAAATTACGAAGATATAAAAAAACTTACAACCGGATCAGCCGTAGCGATTTTCGGCAATCTGATTGAGTCACAGGGAAAGGGCCAACAATGGGAAATGAATGCAAAAACATTAGAGGTAATAAGCCTGGCGCCGGACTCATACCCTTTGCAGAAAAAACGTCACACAGACGAATTTTTAAGAACAATCGCCCACTTAAGGCCAAGGACAAACAAATACGGCGCTGTTTTTCGAATTAGATCGGAACTTTCATTTGCCATTCACAAGTTTTTTAGAGAAAAAGGCTTCCGTTATATTCATTCTCCAATAATAACCGGCTCTGATTGTGAGGGCGCCGGAGAACTATTTAAGGTAACTACAATTGATTTTGAAAACCCGCCAAAAAAAGATGGAAAAATTGACTATTCCAAAGACTTTTTTGGAACAGAGGCAAACCTTACGGTATCAGGACAGCTTTCCGCTGAAATGTTTGCTTTAGCGCTGGGGGATGTTTATACATTCGGCCCAACATTCAGGGCGGAAAATTCAAACACAAGAAGACACGTTTCCGAATTCTGGATGGTCGAACCTGAAATGGCTTTCTGCGACCTTTTTGAGGATATAGACCTTGCAGAAGAAATGGTTAAGTATCTTATCCTATATATACTGGAAGAATGCTCTGACGATCTCAAGCTTTTTACAAGGTTTGTTGATAAAAATTTAAAATCCACCCTGGAAAATATTGCCCAGTCTGAATTTAAAAGAATTCTTTACGAAGAGGCCGTAGAAATTTTAAGAAAATCCGGGAAAAACTTCAAATTCGATATAAGCTTTGGAAAAGATCTTCAGACAGAACACGAACGCTATCTAACCGAAGATTTCTTTAAAAAACCCGTGGTTATCTATAATTACCCAAAAGACATTAAGCCTTTTTATATGAGGCTGAATGATGATAACAAGACCGTGGCGGCTATGGATGTTCTTGTGCCGCATATAGGTGAATTAATAGGCGGAAGCCAGCGCGAAGAACGCCTGTCGATGCTTGAAGCCCGTATGAATGAAACGGGTCTGTTAAAAGAAAATTACTGGTGGTATTTAGATTCCCGAAGATTTGGAACTGTTCCCCACAGTGGTTTTGGTCTTGGGTTTGAAAGGTTAATAATGTTAATGACGGGTACGAGCAACATCAGAGATGTAATTCCATTTCCAAGAACCCCAAACAGCATAGAATTCTGATAATAATCACCCTGTTATTACCCTCAAGTTTATATTGTGTATCGTTGAACAAAGATGATATGAAATCGCAGTATTGATAATAAATATTATCATACCATAAAAAGCCTTGATTTCCCATGAATAATTCGGACCGGATCATACAGAATCCTGCGCCGGGAACACACCTTCTTCTATTTCGGGGCGATACAAAAACATTTACCCTTTTGCTGCCTTGTAAAGAAGAGGGGAGCGCATGGCTCCGTACCAACATCGGACATGCCGGAATCGCGCGGGAGGAAATAATCAGGGAGGTGGTCAATGATGAACCTCCGCTGGGACGGGACTGGTTCGACATTCCCATGTCCCGTGTTGACGACCTGCGCTTTCAGGTCACCCTCCCTCTTTGTGAAACAGGGCATTTTGAAGCCAAGTGCTTCTTTTTGAAAAAAGGTGAAGTTGACCCGATATGGCCGGATGGACCTAACACTGCTATAAACGTTGAGCCGGCGGATACCTGTTGTTCAAACATAATCTACAATACGTTCGTGCGGCAGTTCAGCCCGCGTAAGGGCGTCGGCGGTCTTCCCAGTCCGGCCGAAGAGGGCTGGATCAAAGCCCTTGACAGGTCCGGTTATGCTGTGATCCCGCCATCCGGGACATTTCGGGAACTGCTCAGAGAACTTGATTTTATTGTGGGAGAGCTGGGGTGCAGAATTCTCCAGTTGCTTCCGGTCCATCCCACGCCAACCACTTACGCCCGCATGGGGCGGTTCGGAAGTCCATATGCAGCATTAAATTTTACCTCCGTTGATCCGGCGCTGGCAGAATTCGACTCGCGGGCAACTCCTCTGGAGCAGTTCATCGAGCTGGTAGATGCAATCCATGAACGGAATGCCAGAGTTTTTATTGACATTGCAATTAACCATACGGGATGGGCCGCCAGCCTCCACGAGACTCATCCTGAATGGCTTGTCCGGGACAAGGACGGACGTATTAAGGTTCCAGGAGCATGGGGAGTAATCTGGGCAGATCTGACAGATCTTGATTTTACCCATAAAGGCCTGTGGCAATATATGGCAGATGTCTTTCTTACATGGTGTCGACGAGAGGTAGATGGTTTTCGCTGCGATGCAGGATACATGATTCCTGTCCCTGTCTGGAAATATATTGTTGCCAGGGTCCGGGACCAGTATCCTGATACGGTTTTTCTCATCGAAGGGCTTGGCGGAAAAATTTCCGTAACCAGAGAGATTCTGAACAAGGCTAATTTTGACTGGGCTTACTCGGAGCTCTTTCAAAATTATGACCGCAGCCAGATTGAAAGCTATCTTCCTGGAGCTGTCGAAGTCTCTCAAAGTGAAGGGATCATGGTCCATTTTGCGGAAACCCATGACAATAATCGCCTGGCTGCCCGCTCAAAGACCTTTGCCAGGATGCGCACTGCCCTGTGTGCCCTTTGTTCCAGCAATGGAGCTTTTGGTTTTGCCAATGGGGTGGAATGGTATGCAACGGAAAAAATCAACGTTCACGAAGCCCCTTCCCTTAACTGGGGGTCGGCAAGCAACCAGGTCAATCACATACGCCGGCTCAACACCCTGCTCAAACTCCACCCTGCTTTTCATGACCGGACCGAGCTGAAACTGGTGCAGCAGGGCGGGGGAAATCACATTGTCCTGTTGCGGCACCATATACCTTCCGGAAAGAAGCTTCTAATTGTGGTGAACCTTGACGATAAGAATCAGACCTGCGCTGCATGGAATCCGGAACAGGTGGGCATGGGAGGCCCGGTGTTTACGGATCTCCTTTCGGAAGAGGAGGTAGTTGTCACCAGATCCGGAAGGCAACAGACTTATCGCCTTGATCCAGGCCAGGTTCTCTGCCTTACATCCGACCAGAATGATATTAACCTGGTTCAAAACATGGCTGGTCGAAACTTCATGCTTTTGGATCGAATTAAAAAACAGCGCTTGCGCGCCAAGGCCCTCGATGTGTTCCGGTATTACAATGACCAGGATCTGGAAAAGTTTGATCCGGATTCTGCCGAGCGGCAATTGGCTGAAGATCCTGTTGAGTACTGTCGCAATCTCAATCCCTTCAGCCGGGAGTCCAGGGTAATAACCTGGCAATGGCCCCGTGACTTGAAGCGTGAAGTAATGGTGCCTCCGGGTCATTTTTTACTTGTGCGCGCCGGCAACTCGTTCCGCTCCAAAATTATGAACAAAGACCGGGTCATGGCATATGAAGAGAGCCTGCCCTGCATTGACGGGTCGTTTTTTGCGCTTTTTTCTCCGCTTCCTGCTCCGGCAGCACATTGCTCTCATACCCTGAAATTGTCGGTTTATACACCAGGAGACTGTGAACACGTTGATGCGCCTCTTTTTTTTCTGTCAGGTGCAGAAGATGCAAAAGTGAAAAGGATTTTTCAGCGGTCGGAATTGTTGCACCGGCCCCTCTCGCTGCTTGGAACAAACAGCCGTGGAGGTATGCTGCGCGCCAATGTTTTGTGGGGAAAATTAGACAGCCGGTACGATGCTCTGCTTGCCGCAAATTTGAATCGAAAATTTCCCGAAGAGAGACGGATCATGTTTACACGGTGCCGGGCGTGGCTCGTGTTTCAGGGCTACTCCCAGGAGATCTGCTTTGATTGCTTTGATTCTTTTTGCTTTGACTACAATTCCCGCGGATTCTGGCTATACCATATCCCGACCGGCCAGGGAGAATATGTATCGCTCAGCATAGGAATCGAGATGGTAGATGGAGAGAATGCCTGTCGCATGGTCTTTTTTCGCGACAGAGCCAAAGGTCGGAACCGGATGCTGGCCGACTGCCGGCAGGTTCAGCTCATTCTCCGGCCAGATATTGAAGATCGCAATTTTCACGAAACCACAAAGGCGTACCTGGGGCCTGAACATTTATGGCCGGAATCCGTGACAACGCATCCTCATGGTTTTACCTTTTCACCGGCGCCGGAACGTCAACTCCGGATCCAAATTTCGAAGGGCTCCTTTGTATGGGAGCCGGAATGGCATTACATGGTACACCGTTCCATGGAGGCTGAGCGAGGCCTTGATCCTGATTCGGATCTCTTTAGTCCCGGTTATTTTTCTTTTCTCCTGGCGGGAGGTGAGGCTGCGGAATTAACAGCCGGCATCATGAGCTCGCAGGAGCAAAGGTCCTTACAATATAGTTCTCTGAATAGTTCTTTTGGCCGGTATATGGAATCTTTTGTTTTTGAGGACAAAACTTCATATAAACTGGATGAAGCCCTTAAACAGGCAATTGATCACTACGTGGTGAAAAGAGGGGCCTTAAATACGGTAATTGCCGGATATCCCTGGTTTCTCGATTGGGGGCGGGATGCGCTGATCTTTGCCCGCGGTTTAATTGCAGCAGGAAGAACACAAGATGTACGGACTATCTTAAAACAGTTCGGGCAATTTGAAATTGACGGAACCCTTCCGAATATGATACTGGGCAAGAACCCTGCAAATCGTGACACATCCGATGCACCACTCTGGTTTTTCGCAGCATGCTCTGATCTGGTCAAGGCTGAAGCAAGCGAAAACTTTCTCGACGAAAAATGCGGCAGCCGGACAGTGCGGCAGGTTCTTCTTTCTATTGGACGTTCCATGATTGCAGGTACTCCCAACGGTATCCGGATGGATCCGGAATCGGGCCTGATTTTCAGTCCGCTCCATTTTACCTGGATGGACACCAATCATCCTGCGTGTACTCCACGCGAAGGGTATTCTATCGAAATCCAGGCCCTCTGGTTCTTTGCTCTTTCCTTTTTAGCGCTTATTGATCATAAAGAGACCGGGAACGACTGGAAAAATATGGCCGGCCAGGTTCAATCGTCGATTCTTGACCTCTTTTTGATCGAAGAAGAGGGGTATCTGTCGGACTGTCTCCATGCCCGTTCAGGTAAACCGGCCAGGCTGGCCGAGCCGGATGATGCTCTGCGGCCGAACCAGCTTTTAGCAATCACGCTGGGAGCTGTCACTGACACGACAGTCTGCCGCAATATCCTGGCAGCCTGCGAAGAGCTTCTGATTCCCGGCGCCATTCGGAGTCTTGCAGATAGACCTGTTCGCCGTCCGCTAACGATTATACATAACGAAAGAGTGATCAACGATCCGCACCATCCTTATCAAGGAAAATATTTGGGAGATGAAGACACGAAACGGAAGCCCGCATACCACAACGGCACTGCCTGGACCTGGCTCTTTCCCACATTTTGCGAGGCATGGGTCAAGACATATGGAGAAAATGGAAAAGAAACCGCTCTGGCATGGCTTGCCGGCAGTACCAGGCTCATGGATCAGGGATGTGCAGGTCATGTGCCGGAGATTCTGGATGGAGATTTTCCACACACACAAAGGGGATGTGACGCACAGGCCTGGGGAGCAAGCGAACTTCTGCGGGTCTGGGCGAAATTGATTGTTGATTGAAGGTATTCTATTAATTTTATAAGAAAACGGAGCGAAGCGATTCCATCAATCTTCAATCATAAATCAACAATCATAAATAAAAAAGGGGGAGTTATTATGAGTATCAAGAAACAATATCTTAAAAGCAAACCCGTATGCAAAGTCACTTTCAGGCTGCCTGGGGAAGAGGCCGGATCAGCCGGATCAGCCAATATTGTCGGCGAGTTTAACGACTGGAATATTTATGCTACTCCAATGAAAAGACTGAAAAACGGGTCGTTTGTCGTGACTCTTGATCTTAAACCGAACATAGAATATCAGTTTCGTTATCTGCTGGATGATAAAACCTGGGAAAATGATGGAGAAGCCGACAAATATGTATTACATCCATACGGGGATGGTGAAAATTCAGTAGTTGTTCTTTAAACTCGAGAGTCCAAACTTGATAGTATAGGAATTTCCATTTTTTGCTTAATGAATTCGGTATAATAGAATAGATAAGTAAAGAGTGCCTAAAGTGAGCTAAAGTGCCTAAAATGCCTAAAGTTGTGGTACGCCTTCGGCGCGCTAATTGATAACGTAGGAATATAAACTGTTACATTTCCCTATGCATTAATAACTCAAGAAATTTTTAT
>JAIVWD010000016.1:20045-23319 GCA_049190315.1 Deltaproteobacteria bacterium
CTCGTGTATTTATGTTTTAAGAAATATATAAAATGGCAGCATTCCTTAACTTTAGGCACTTTAATATACTTTAGCTCACTTTAGGCACTTATGTTCGCACCGAAGGTGCGCTAACTGGAAATTGCTGAAAAAACTTTGCGCCTTTGCGTAAGATTCTTCTTTTTTAAAAAGGATATAAAAAAATGGATCATTTGCAAACATTTCAGGTATTCCCAAACATCCCTGAGCAGCTCTCTTTTCTCGAAGCGCTCTCCCGAAACCTTTGGTGGTCATGGAAGCAAGATGCCGTGGAGCTCTTCCGCCGGATCAATCCGCGGCTCTGGGAGGAGTCGGGACGGAATCCCATTGTTTTTTTAACGCGTATTTCTCAAGCACGCCTTGAGGAACTGGCAAAGGATGACAGTTTTCTTGCACACCAGAAGCGGGTGAAAAAGCGTTTTGAAAAACGGGTCTGTACTGCTGTGGACTGGTCTGAATATTTACCAGGAAAACAGGGGAGAATTGCCTATTTTTCCATGGAATTCGGAATTCATGAAAGCCTTCCTTTATTTGCCGGCGGTCTTGGCATCCTTGCCGGTGACCATCTGAAAGCCTCATCTGACATGGCCATTCCTCTGGTAGGGGTAGGTCTTCTCTATCGACAGGGCTACTTTCGCCAGTTTCTTGATCAGGATGGATGGCAGCGGGAGGAGTATCCTGAAATCGATATTTATAATCTTCCTCTGGAAAGGGTCAAAGATGGTTCGGGAAACGAGATACATGTTTCTGTGACAGGGCCGGATGGTGAAATCCATGCGGTTGTTTGGATGATCAGGGTCGGCTGTATTCGACTTTATCTGCTTGATACCAATCTGGCTGAAAATTCCAGCAAAATTCGCAACATCACCTCCAGGCTGTACTCCGGCAATCCGGAGATGCGGCTGGCTCAGGAGATGCTGCTGGGAATCGGTGGGATGCGTGCTCTTGCGGCTATAGGGATCAATCCTGCGATATGCCATATGAACGAAGGGCATTCCACTTTTTCCAGCCTGGAACGGCTTGTTCAAATCATGTCGAAGTATAACGTAGATCTAAAGACAGCTCTTGAGATCATTCCGAGGACCAATGTCTTTACCACACACACGCCGGTGTTTGCCGGTTACGACAAGTTTCCTGCTGATCTCGTGAAACCGTATCTTCGCCCCTTGCAGGAGCGCCTGGGGGCTACAGAGGATGAAATTTTATCCTGGGGGCAACCACCGATGGAGCCTGATCCGAACGGGCATCTTTCCATGTTTGTTCTGGGGCTTCGTATGGCCCAGTACTGCAACGGGGTCAGCCGGCTGCACGGAAAAGTTGCACGAAAGATGTGGTCGCATGTCTGGCCTAAGAGAACAGAAGATGAAACCCCTATTTCCCATATTACAAACGGAGTGCATTTCCAGTCGTTTCTTTCAAATGAACATACCATGCTCTTTGAACGCTACCTTGGGCCCGACTGGTTTATGATCTCGCGGATACCGGATAATATCAAACGGATTGATGAAATGTATGATGAAGAGCTGTGGCGGGCCCATGAAATGAACCGTTCCCGCCTCATCGGCGTATGTCGCAAACAGATGGCAGAGCAATACGGACGGCGAAATGCTCCCAGATCGATTATGAAAGAGGTAGAATCAGTGCTGGATCATGATATACTGACCGTTGTTTTTGCTCGTCGCTTTACTACTTACAAGCGCGCCAACCTCCTGCTGAATGATCCGGAACGATTCGAAGCGATCCTTAATTCCAAGACACATCCGGTGCAGTTTATCTTTGCAGGAAAGGCCCATCCCAAAGACCATGAAGGAAAGGAACTGATCAAGCGGCTTATTGAGTTTTCCCAAAGATCGAATGTGCGCCACAGAGTCGTCTTTCTCGAAAACTACAATATGTACATTGCACGGCACCTGGTGCAGGGGGCGGATGTATGGCTCAACACCCCAAGACGTCCTTTAGAAGCATGCGGCACGTCCGGCATGAAGGCCGCTATAAATGGCGTTCTCAACGTGAGTATCCTCGACGGATGGTGGGATGAGGCATACTCCGAAGATAGGGGATGGCGCATCGGCAAGGGTGAAGAGTATGCCGATACGAACTATCAGGACTCTGTAGAAAGCCAGGCTCTTTATAATATACTGGAAAATGATGTAATTCCCCGTTTTTATGAAAGAAAGAAAGGATCCTGTCCCGTCAGTTGGGTTAAGATGATGAAAGAGTCGATGAAGATGGCTATGACAGGTTTTTGCAGCCTTCGAATGGTGAGCGAATACAATGAACGTTTTTATATTCCAGCGGCAAAACAGTTAAAGTCCCTGCTTGAAAACAATGCCAAAGAGGCGAAAAATCTGGCCATACAGTACGAACGGCTCTGTGCTAACTGGGACAGCATCCGGATTGAGACTCCAGTGAGAGAGACAGACGGTCCTTTTCGATCAGGAAAGGCCTTTCGTGTGAATGCTATCGTACATCTCGGAAAACTCAGTCCGGAAGAAGTGGAAGTTCAGCTCTTTTACGGAAAGCTGAAAGCTATAGACAAATTGTCAGAAAGCCATACCAGGCAGATGACTATACAGGAAAAGCGGGGAAATGGAAAGTACTTCTATACCTGCACCATAACCTGCAAGGCTTCATGCAGGTATGGTTTCACGGCCCGGGTAATACCGAGCGGAGATGACAGAATCAAATTTACTCCAGGACTCATTACCTGGGCGCCGTGAGACAGAAGAATTAGGGATTTAGGAATTGGGGTACAAAAAAGTGATAAGATATTAAATTGGGTAATTTTTTTTGGATGTCGAATGTCGAAGTGCGGATGCTTCTATTTTGAATAGATTTTCCTTCCTTCATTATTCGACATTCCCTGTTCGACATTCGACATTCAATCAGTATGTTCAATGGCTAATAGCTAAAGGCTAATTACTAAAAGCTTTCTACTTGAGAATAGCATCAAACTGACTATAATTTCAGGTGGTTTGAGTTTTCGTTCAGGCACTGATTAGTAAAGGAGCAGGCCATGACAAGCCCTTTGAAGACACCTCGTATTCTTATTGTGACCCCTGAAGTCACATATTTGCCAAATGGAATGGGTAATATCGCCAATCTTCTTTCCGCCAAGGCAGGAGGGCTTGCTGATGTTTCAGCAGCTCTGATCAGCGCTCTGTTCGAGCAGGGGGCCGACGTTCACGTGGCTCTTCCGGATTACCGTACCATATTCAGCAGAGGCGCTCCGGCGCACCCTCCTCCCCTCATCATA
>JAIVWD010000017.1:0-7321 GCA_049190315.1 Deltaproteobacteria bacterium
GTGGGACTTTCGCTACCTGCGATCACCCACTGGGTAACACTATCGAATTTCATCTACCTTCCGGTAGAATCCCAACAATTCGGGCTTGCTGGGCACGAGAAGTGCGTTGCTATTTGGAATAGGAAGTCGGCAAATCGTACTTGAAGATCAGGATGAATATGTGCATCAGGTTCATCTATAAGAATTATACAGTTATTTTTTTCATTAACTTCCCACATTGAAGCAATAGTTAAAAGGTCTAACCCAATAGTAACGAGCTGAGCCTCACCTGAGCTCAACTGATCAACATTGGTAATTATTTTCGGTTTCTATTCTTTTTAGTTCATAAGGAAGTGCTGCCGATCCTCTTATAGTCAGATTAAAATCTGTCAGCAAACTACTTACATATTTTTCGATGTGTTGAGGTGACCCAGGAGCTGCACTTTCACCACGATAATTTCCTCTACTCATAAAATATGCTTGAATTCGAGAGACTATCCGCCTGCGATACTCTGGCATATAATTTCTAGAAGAGGCATTTTTTCTTCCTGTTGCCTCAAGTTCTTCTTTCATATATTGCGGCTGTAAATCCAGTTCGCCTGTTCGTTCCGGAGTGACATAATGAACATTTTCAAGAGACTGGTCTCGCCATGCGCGCAACATTACACTCTTACCAGAACCGTTTCGTCCAAATATAACAGTAACCTCAGTCAGGTTTTTTAGCGACCATTGGCCACCACCTAACTGAGCGATTCTTGGTATTGTTACTTCAGTTGTATGTACTGGCATATTTTCCTATTCGGTTCAACGCTTGCATCACCTGCACAAATCCAGCGGGACGCCCATGATTTTATGCGTTTCTCATTTTATTTTTGGTTTTTTTTACGGAGATCTCAGACATATATTTTTTTTGGGGATTCCGGGGGACGCTGGCAGTTTGGTTAGTTTACAAACTTACCTCTTAAATTCCTATTCTTGTTATATCAGTGAAACAGATAGGCGAACCTGTCATTTGTTCCGCAATGAATCTGCATCATCTAAGAAATGTCTTCTGATCATGTCAACAAAAGTGGTTTCACCCAGGTATCATCTGCCGGAGATATAGGGCAGGCTACTGAAACAAACAGAGCTGCAAATTGATCAAGGATAGAAAAAGGCAGCTCATTTTTTGACAAATAAATAAGTATGTTGCTGTCCAATAACGCACTATTTCCATTCATTGCGTAATTCCTGCTGCCATTTTTTGGGATCTTTCCGTAAAACGACATAAAAAAAACAACCCATTTCATCAAGAACAAAAGTTAATTTTATTCTTGACTTAGAATTGTTCTAATGTTAGATTAAGTATATTATGAACTTAAAAGAAAAATTAGCCGAACTTAATGAAAAAGGATGTACATTAACAATACAACGCCATGCGATTCTGGAATACCTTTATGAGAATCGCACCCATCCAACGGTGGAGAAAATCTACTATAGTTTAAAGGAAAAATTTTCTACAATTTCAAAGGCTACGGTTTATAACACTTTAGAACTTTTAAGCAATTATGGTCTTATTCAAGAAATAACGATTGAAAAGGGAAAGTTGCATTTTGACTACGAAGTCAAGCCTCATCATCACTTCTTCTGTCGCAGATGCAATCACGTCTATGATGTTGATGTAGAGGGATGTCCGCTTGCAGGAAAGAGAATGATAGACGGGCACAAAATTGAGGAGCTGAGGCCGTATATCATTGGCACTTGCTCGGAGTGTTTGAAAAAAAAGGGATAATGTCCTGATGATCAGGTATGTCCCATCTATGGTGTGAGTGATGATAATTTTGAAATGATGGATTGATAAGAAAAGGAGGTTATGCATGAAGAAATTCTTTGTCTTTTTTTTCGCTTCCCTGATGACGCTGCTATTTATGTCAGGCATTGCTTCAGCAGAAGAGGGAAAAGTCTGTATCGGGTGCCACAAGGCAGTAACACCACTGTTGGTTAAGGATTGGCAGAGCAGTGAACATAGCAATAACGACGTTGCCTGTAATATCTGTCATGGATCCGAGCACAAGAGTAGAAAAACATCCCACTTAGCCAGGATGCCTGACGAGAACACCTGTGCGGAGTGTCATGAGGAACAGTTTAATCAATTCACTAAAGGAAAACACAATTTGGGCTGGACTTCTTTAAATGCCCTGCCGGTTACACACATGGAGCCTGATGAACTGATGGAAGGCGGTAAAGGCTGCGGCGGATGCCATAATATGGGGGTAAAGTCCGAGGCCCAGAAAAAGGAATTGCGTGAAAAAGGTTATACCTACCGGACAAATTCCTGCGATGAATGTCATACGCGGCATACATTCTCTAAAAAAGAGGCGCAGGATCCCAAAGCATGCCGGACATGCCATATGGGGTTTGACCATCCTCAGTGGGAGATGTATGAAAGCTCCAAACACGGAGTTAGATACCAGCTAAAGGAGATGGGAAGACTACCCAAAGACGCGGCCGCCCCTACCTGCCAGTTCTGTCATTTACCTGACGGAACCCATACCAACAAAGTGGCCTGGGGATTTTTGGGGGTAAGGCTTCCCCTGCCAAACGATAAACAATGGGCAAAAGACCAGACCACAATTCTTAAAGCGCTTGGGGTATTAGATCCGGAGGGAAAACCCACTGCCCGGTTGGATATCGTTAAAGCTGCTGATTTGACACGGCTGACCGAAGATGACTGGCAGGTCGAACGGAAAAAGATGATAAAGATCTGCAAAAAGTGCCATTCTGAAAAATATGCCAGGGGAGAGCTTGAAAAAGGCGATCAGATGATCAAAAAAGCGGATCGCTTAATGGCAAAAGCCATCAACATTGTAGCTGACCTTTACAAAGACGGCATTTTGAAGAAACCGGCACATTACACTTACGCCTATCCCGACTTTTTACATTTTTACCAAACCGGGGGTTCCTACATCGAACAGGTACTATTCAAGATGTACATGAAACACAGAATGAGGACATATCAGGGAGTTTTTCATGCCAATCCCGATTATGCCTACTGGTATGGATGGGCGCCCATGACCAAAGCTCTGGATGAAGTAAAGAAGCTGGCCGGAGGTTTGAGATGTAAGGCCAATATCCAGCAATAAAGGAGGCAATATTATGGGTGAAAAGATAGAAGTGGGATGCGCAAGACCCATTGGGGGCCCTGTGGAATCTTCTTCAGATGAAGACAAGCAAACAAAAGAAAAGGAGACCATAAAAATGAGCGTACAAGTGGGGAAAAAGGCGCCGGATTTCCAGGCTCCTGCATTTCACGAGGGAATAATTAAACAGATCAAACTTTCCGATTATTTGGGTAAATGGGTACTGCTCTGTTTCTACCCCGGGGATTTTACCTTTGTTTGACCTACTGAGTTGACGGCAGTTGCCGCCAATTATGAAGAACTCAAAAAATTAGGAGTTGAAGTCTTCTCAATGAGCGTGGACAGTGTTTTCAGTCATAAAATCTGGCAGGAAGAGGAGCTATCCAAAATGATAGAGGGTGGTGTTCCCTACCCGATGCTTTCCGATGCAGGGGGCAAGGTGGGAAAACTCTACGGAGTTTATGACGAGGATGCAGGAGTAAATATTAGAGGGCGTTTCATTATCGATCCCGATGGGATTATCCAGGCCATGGAGGTTCTAACTCCTCCGGTGGGAAGGAATGTTGCGGAACTAATACGTCAGGTTCAGGCGTTTCAGCATGTTCGTGAAACAGGAGAAGTTATTCCATCCGGATGGCAGCCGGGAAAACCGACTCTTAAACCTGGGCCGGATCTGGCGGGCAAGGTATGGAAGGTATGGAAACCTGAAAAGATCTCTTGATAAAATGACAAATCTATACCTCGAAAGGAGGAAAGAACCATGACAGAGAAACTCCAGATTTACAAGTGTGAGGTCTGCGGTAACATCGTAGAAGTCCTGCACGAAGGGGATGGAGAGCTTGTGTGCTGTGGACAGCCCATGGCACTCCGTGAGGAGAACACTGTGGATGCTGCCAGGGAAAAGCATGTGCCCGTGGTGGAAAAGACGGCAGGCGGCGCCAGGGTGAAGGTGGGGAGCGTTGCACACCCAATGGAGGAGAAACATTATATCGAATGGATCCAGATCATCGCAGATGGGAAGGCTTACCGTCAGTTTTTAAAACCTGGAGATGCACCGGAAGCAACGTTTGATATTGAGGCAGGAGATGTGACAGCCCGTGAGTATTGCAATCTGCACGGGTTGTGGAAAGTATAAAGGAGGTTTCCATTGGAGAAGCAAGCATTGATTGATATGTTAAACAGAGATATCGCCGATGAGCATGCAGCCATCATACGCTATCTCGTTCATGGTTACATGGAAGGGGAAGATACGCCTCTGGGTGCGAGCCTCCTTTCCATCACCAGGGAGGAGATGTGGCATATGCACTGGCTGGGGATGATCATAGGCAAACTGGGAGGTGAGCCCAACTTTACACCTGCTCCATACCCCTATGATCCGACCAGCCGGGCCACGATGCTCAGATCCTACATCGAATACGAGGAGAAACTGATACCTCATTACAACGAAGAAGTGAATAAAGTTGATGATCTTCACATCAGGCGTGTCCTCCGGAGAGAGGCCTGGGAATCTGCCATCCATGCCAGGAAGTTTCAACGAAAACTGGATAAGTTAAGCCCGGAAGAAGCGGCAGGTCTTCCTGGAGAAGAAAGTGAATTGCCTGAGGAATTGTTGGATAAGCTGCAGGCAGAGGTAACAAGTAAATATACGGAGATGCTGCAGCATCTCCGCACTTCCTGGGTTTTCCAGCAAGATGAAAACATGGGCTGGAAAATCATGGACCAGGCCATGGAAAAGATGAAACATCTTGCGCACTTTGCTGAAGACATCGCCGAGGATGGTATTCGGCCTGAATTTAAACCCGGACAGATAGATAAAAGCAATGCCATTGGATTGGCCTTGAAAATGGCATTGGAGGATGTCCAGGCGGCTCGGGAACGCCACTTAAAGTTGAGGGAAGACAGCGAAGTCAAGAAGCATTCAGGGCTTGTGATCAACATGGACGTCACCATCCAGCAGGAGGAGTATCAAGCAGCAGAACTTGAAGACTGGGGTAAAAAATGCGCAAAGCAGAAAGCAAATCTTTGAAGCAACCCGATATGGTTGAAATTCCATTTTAGAGGAGCTTGGGGGCATGTGCGCAAAAACAAAGGGCTTGCAAATTTTACAAGCCCTTTATTTTTTATGTGGAGGCGGCAACCAGATTCGAACTGGTGAATAGCGGTTTTGCAGACCGCTGCCTTACCACTTGGCTATGCCGCCCAAAAAATGGAGCGGGAAACGGGATTTGAACCCGCGACTTCGACCTTGGCAAGGTCGCACTCTACCACTGAGTTACTCCCGCTCAAAGAGACCTTTGCAAAACGCCCCCTTTTGCCCAATCTCGGCGTCAGACCATGTTAGCTGTTAAGCTGTTAAGCCTTTTTTATCTTATGAGCTTAAGAGCCATCAGCTATGAGCTAAGCTGTATTCCTACATTTAAAATTTTCGCCTTCCTTGAACTTGAACAAAATTGAGCATTTTTCAAAGGTCTCTCAGAAACATCTTTTTTAAATATTTATCTCTACATTGTCAACAATAAAATAAGTTAGTTCTTTAGAAGATTTCTAAACCTTATAAAATAATCAACCCCGGACCAAATCGTCAACACCAGGGCGGGCCACAAAAAAACCATACCTATTACATGAAAATTTATCCCAAAATAAGGATAGTGCAATAAAAGGGGTATTATTGCGGATATCTGAAAGCCGATTTTGTACTTGCCAAGGCTGGATGCGGAAACATCCTCTTTGCTTTCAACAATAATATTCCTAAGACCTGTTACTGCAAGCTCACGCCCTACAATGATACAAACCATCCACGCAGGTACCCACCCGTGAGACGAAAGCATAATAAAAGTAGCCGAAACAAGGAGTTTATCTGCAAGGGGGTCCATTGCTTTCCCTAAATTAGAGACAAGCCCCCTCTTTCTTGCATAAAAGCCATCAAAATAATCAGTTATGGCTGCCGCGCTGAAAAGTATGGCAGCAATAAAAGTACAAAATCTGTTCGGGAATAAAAGGAAAACAACAATTCCCGGAATAGCTGCAATGCGATATAGAGTCAACGCATTGGGATGACTTAATATTTTTTTTATATCCAGGCCTGAAAACATTGGTTTATCTGTTTAATACTTTATTTATTACCTAAGTTGAGCGATTTTTTGCGAAGATATGTGTTGGTATCTTGATGCATAAGGATTCGCAAAAACCGCAGGCATACCCGTGGATATGTCGAGGATTTTTGCGAAGCCTTTATGCGCAAGAGAACGGCGCAGATCAAGTAAAAAATCGCTCAATTTAGGTATTAGCTTTGTTCCAGTCATCAAGAAAAGCTTTAATCCCTTTGTCGGTAAGAGGATGTGATGCGAACTTGCTAAGCACTTTAAATGGAATGGTAGCAATGTCCGCACCCATTAAGGCCGCATCAAGTACATGCAGCGGATTGCGTACACTTGCTACAATTACCTCGGTATCAAATGCATAATTATTGAAAATATCGACAATCTGTTCAACCAGCAGAATGCCCTCATTAGAAATATCATCAAGCCTTCCTATAAAGGGGCTCACATAGGTCGCCCCTGCCTTTGCCGCCATAAGTGCCTGGAGCGGCGAAAAGATAAGAGTAACATTTGTCTTTATCCCCTCTTCTGAAAGTTGACGCGTTGCCTTTATACCATCAATTGTCATGGGAATCTTTACAACAATATTTTTGTGAATACTTGCCAGATGCCGGGCTTCTTTGAGCATACCCTCGGTATCCAGGCTGATAACTTCCGCACTTATAGGGCCGTCAACTATTTTGCAGATTTCTTTTATAATATCTTCAAAATTACCCTTCTCTCTTGCAATGAGAGTAGGATTGGTCGTCACCCCATCAGCCATGCCCATGCTGTTGGCTTCCTTTATTTCTTCTATGTTTGCGGTGTCGATAAAAAATTTCATCTATTTAACCCTCCGGTATTGATACCCACTTCAAGCTGATCTGAAAAAGCAATTAAATTAGCGCACTTTCTGTGCGAACATAAGTGCCTAAAAAAAGTGCCTAAAGTGAGCTAAAGTATATTAAAGTGCCTAAAGTTAAGGAATACGCCTTCGGCGCTGCCAATTTTATTTTTTTCACCATACAACTTTGCTCATTTTGTTTCTATATGAACTTATAACCAAACCCTGAAAATCTATAGCACGCCGAAGGCGTACCACAACTTTAGGCACTTTAGGGCACTTTAACATACTTTAGGCACTTC
>JAIVWD010000017.1:7330-12610 GCA_049190315.1 Deltaproteobacteria bacterium
GCGTCAGACTCAAATTTTAAGCCTCGAAATACTCAATGTATTCCTGCATTTAAAATTTTCGCCTTCCTTGAACTTGAACAAAATTGAGCATTTTTCAAAGGTCTCAATTTATCAATTGGACTTCGTCCTGATTTCAGTGAAGCTCCGTGTCGTTCCGTGGTGAATTTTTACTTAATTTTTAACTGTTTTTCTTCTGACGTGAAGCAATAAACTTGTCTCTGCATTCTGTGCTGCAAAAATATAAATCTTTTCCATCAACCTTGAGATGAACTCCATTTCTTTTAGGAAAATATGACTCACAAAAGGGGTCTTTGATCATTATATCATCGACCACATTACCAGTTTTGCCAAAACCTGCCTTTCCCTGTGTATTTTTCAGCTTCCAGGATTTCAGCAATCTGTAGCTAAGATATATTACTCCTGCAAATATTAATAATCGAAACAATATTGAATTACCCTTTGCTCTTTATCATCCAGGTTATTTAAGAGGTATTGCATATCCATTTTCAAAACCGGATGAATGAATTTTGGGTTTATATCACAAATAGGTTTTAATACAAAGCGTCTTTTGTGCATTTCAGGATGAGGAATTATAAGTTCCGATGAATTTATCACAATATCATCATAAAAAATTATATCCAGATCTAAAATCCTGGGGCCATACCTGATTTGGTCTTCAGTGCGTCCTGCATCTTTTTCGATTGTTTTCAGTTCATATAAAAGCTGAAATGGGTCAAGAATGGTTTCGATTTTTACCACGGAATTAACAAACCAATCCTGATCAGTGTAATCAACGGGCTCGGTCTTGTAAAAATTCGATTGCCCAATTATGACGGATCTGCCGGACTTTGTGAGCACAGATATACCTTTCCGGCAGTTTAATAATTTGTCTCCAATGTTCGAACCGATAGAGATATAGGCAGTATGTTTTTCCATTTATAGTTAAAACCCAATGTCTCGTATCCTTTCGATAACTTCCTTTAGCCTTTCCTTGCCGACAGTCAGCGCCATCCTTACATACCCCTCACCAGCAGATCCAAACCCATTGCCGGGCGTGACAACTATACCGCCCTTCAAAAGGAGATGGCTTGTAAATTCCGCAGAGGTATATCCTTCCGGAACTTCTATCCATACATAAAATGTCGCTCGCGGTTTTTCTGCTGAAAGTCCAAGACCAATCAGTCCATCAACAAGCACATCCCGTCGTTCCGTATACTCCCTGTTCATGTTTTCCACACAGGCCTGATCCCCTTCCAGCGCAGCTATACCTGCAATCTGTACGGCCTGAAATGCACCTGAATCAATATTGCTTTTTATCTGACCAAGGGCCTGAATCACCTCTGCCCTGCCGACTGCAAACCCGATGCGCCATCCCGTCATGTTATATGTTTTTGACAGGGAATGAAATTCTATTCCCACATCTTTTGCACCGTCGGTCTCAAGAAAACTTATCGGCCTGTAACCATCGAATGCCATCTCAGTATATGCAGCATCATGACAGACAATAATATTGTGCAATTCTGCAAATGAAACAACCTTTTTAAAAAAATCTCCGTCCGCCACCGCTGATGTTGGATTATTGGGGTAGTTAATAAACATCATCTTTGCCTTGCCGGCAATCTCTTTTGGAACGGCATCAAGATCGGGAAGGAAATTATTTTTCTTTAACAAATCCATAAAATATATCTGACCACCGGCAAATTTAACTCCTATATCATAAACCGGATACCCAGGGCTTGATACAAGAGCAAAATCATTATTATTGATAAATGCAAGGGGTATATGAGCAATTCCCTCCTTGGAGCCAATCAGCGTCACAACTTCGCTGCCGGGATCAAGATCCACGTTAAATCTTCGCTTATACCAGCGTGCAACGGCCCCGTTAAACTCGTGCATGCCTGTGTATGAAGGATACCTGTGATTTGCAGGATTTAGAGCCGCCTTGTACAATGCTTCAATTATATGCGGAGGTGTAGGCATATCCGGATCACCGACACCAAGATCAATAATATCTACGCCCTTTTTTCTGACTTCTTCCTTTTGCCTGTCTATCTCCTTAAAAAGATAGGGCGGTAAATTCTTTAATCTGTCTGACTTTTCAATTCTGATCATATACTTTTTATTCCTCTTCTCTAAGCCTTCAATGCATCTTCCCGGAGAAAGCCCTTATAAATGACACGGGCATCGCCTTCAAGAAAAACATCGTAAAATCTTCCATCATCTTCTTTAAAATAGATATAAAGATATCCCCCGCCTCTTGTGACAACCTTTACAGGAGACTTTCCTTTTGATTTATAACGCATTACAATAGCGGCTGCAACTGAACCCGTCCCGCATGCCAGGGTTTCATCTTCTACCCCTCGCTCATATGTTCGAATTGATATGGTATTGTCATTTCCGGCGCATATGAAATTTACATTTGTTCCGGCAGGTGCATAACTGTCATGGAACCTTATCTCTCTTCCTGTCTTTACTACCTCCACATCATCAATATCACCAACCGTGATAACCACATGCGGAACTCCTGTATTTACACTGCTAACCTGCATGGAACCATTTCCCAGCTCAAGATTATAATCTGTCTTGAGATCAATGGGGTCCGGCATTTTTATTTTTACCTGGTCGTTTTCAACTATAGCTGAAACAATACCGGCTTCTGTCTCAAAAGATACTTTTGTTCCTGAAATCCCGTTTAAATATGCAAAGCGGGCAGCACATCTTGCTCCATTCCCGCACATTTCAGCAGTGCTTCCGTCAGAATTAAAAAAACGCCACTTGAAATCAACGCTTTCAGATTCTTCCACAAGTATAAGGCCGTCAGCACCAACAGACATTTTTCTGCGGCAGACCCTTGCAATAAAATCCTGCAAATCATTTTCGTCAACAACTCTATTTCTGTTGTCAATAATAATAAAGTCGTTGCCGCTTCCGCTCATCTTGTAGAAAGTAATCTGATCCATTAAATTTCCGTTTTAATTTTAACCTAAATTGAGCGTAAGCTTCAGGTATATTCAAATTCAAAACAGGAAACTGTTTGAGCGTATTAGATATCGTTAAGAAAGAACCTTGCAGGATCTTGTCATTGTTTATTAAGGACTTGTTGAACTGTTACTATTGTTTTCATTCGTGGCAAGTTCTTTCTTTACGTTATCTTATGCGTGAGTTTTTCATGGTTTGAATTTGAATATACCTGAAGCTGAAGCACACAATTTGTAAATTTCTGATTTAAACCTAAGGGCTCGCTCAAAAATAACTTCACATTTTAATGCGCCGATCCATCCCGCATAACTGCGTTGCTCGTCGGTTAAAGAAACGCCGGTATAGACTCCCCCTCAATTAAGTGCTCGTAGTTCTGCCTCGCCCTGACAACATGGAACTCGTCATCCCTTACCATAACCTCGGCCACTTTAAGCCTTGAGCAATAGTTGGATGACATGACAAATCCGTAGGCACCGGCACTCATCACCGCAAGAAGATCTCCCTGCCTGAAATCGGCAATTCTTCGGTCAACAGCTAAAAAATCTCCTGACTCACAAATAGGCCCCACAACATCCGCAACTATTTTTTCGCCCTCAAGCTCAACAACAGGCATAATGGCATGAAATGCGTCGTACAGACTAGGCCTGACCAGATCATTCATTCCTGCATCAACTATAACGAATTCCTTTGCCTTTCCCGGCTTTCTGTAAAGAACCTCAGCAACAAGTATTCCCGCATTCCCTACAATAACCCTGCCCGGCTCCAGAATAAGTTTTACATGCATATCTTCAATTGCCTGCATAATTGATCTGGCATACTCGCCGGGATGCGGAGGCGATTCATTATCATAGGTTATTCCAAGCCCCCCGCCCATATCAATGTATTTGATATCAATATTGAGCCCCCTGAGTTTGTTTATCAGAGTTTTTATACTGCTAAGAGCATCTTTAAAAGGTTCCGCTTCTGTAATCTGCGATCCTATGTGGCAGTCAATACCAATAACATCAATATTCTTAAGCCCGCCGGCAATCTTATAGCAGTCAATTGCGGCTTCGGTGTTAATTCCAAACTTGTTTTTCTTAAGTCCGGTCGAAATATAAGGATGGGTCTTCGGATCAACATCAGGGTTGACTCTAATGGCAACAGGAGCTTTCTTTTTTAATAAACCCGCTCTATCGTTTATAAGCTCAAGTTCTTCAAGGGACTCGATATTAAACATAAGTATTCCCGCGCTAAGAGCATAATCAATCTCATCCTTGCGCTTTCCGACACCGGAATAAACTATTTTTTCCGGGGGAATACCAGCCATTAAACCACGATAAAGCTCACCGCCTGAAACAATATCAAGGCCGCCTCCAAGATCTGCAAAAAGTTTTAAAACCGCCAGGCTGGTATTTGCTTTTGCAGAAAAACACACAAGCCTGTCTATACCATCAAAGGCATCATCAAATGTAAGAAAATGACGCTTCAAGGTCGCATGGCTGTATAAATAAAAAGGAGTGCCCACCTTTTTTGCAATCAACTTTATAGGAACATCTTCGCAATACAGCTCATTATCCCGGTAATTAAAATGATGCATAAGCCACCTGTTGAGTGACGGTTTACGGTTGTCGGTTTACAGTTAACGGTTGATCAAAACATAAAACCGTGAACCTTGAATACATAGCCTGTTAATAAGTGAAATCAACCATATTGGAGTCTTTGCCGGTCACTCCGTGCTTGGTATAGATAACTACTTTGTAGATGTACCTGTAGCCCTTCTCAAGGGCTTCAGCATACTTTATACTGTCTTTCCCTGAATTTCCCATATGTTCAAGGGAAATATCGGCAACTCGTTTAAATATCTTCGGGCAATCTTTACAATCAGACTCTGAAACTGATTTTTTGGATCTAAAAACATAAAAACCGCCTAAACCTGACTTAACATTTCCTTTTACTTCCGGAATAGTCCAGGTCAGCTTAAGATTGTCTCCATCTAAACTATAACTCAAATCATTTACTACAGGAGGCTCTACCTGGCGCGGTGGTTTGGGGGGAGCTTTTTTGCCGCATCCGGATAAAAAAATAGAAAAAACAACTATTATTAAAATTCGAACAATAATGCTTCTGCAACAATAATTATACATCATACTCTTCAGCCTCAAGCTTAATACACTCGTAACTAGTGTCGTGTCATGCGTGAAATATCGTATCAGGTACTCGTCATTCCCGCGAAGGCGGGAATCCAGTATTTCTGACTACTTCGGTGCTTCTGGATTCCAGCCTTCGCGGGAATGACGGCCATATTTGTGACACTACATA
>JAIVWD010000017.1:12620-23192 GCA_049190315.1 Deltaproteobacteria bacterium
ACTCCTTACTCTTTCTTAATGTCCACCTCAGCCTGCTTAATAGCGGCCTTGACATTTTTCGTGGCAGTTCCACCAGAAGATTTTCTTCTGTCTATCATCTGCCTCGTGGTTAAAATATCAAAAACATCTTTTTTAAAAAGGGACGAAAATGGCTTTAACTCCTTTAAAGTCATTTCATGAAGCTCTTTATTTTCATTGATAGCATAACTTACAATTTTGCCGATGCAGCTATGCGCCTGGCGGAATGGCATGCCCCCGGCAACAAGATAATCCGCCATATCAGTGGCATTTAAAAATCCTCTGGACGCGGCCTCAAGCATTGCTTCCTTTTTTATTTCAATATTAGGAAGCATTTTTATATAAATTTCCACACAGGCTTTTAATGTATCAACAGCATCAAACAAAGGCCCCTTATCCTCCTGCATGTCACGGTTATAAGCAAGGGGCAATGATTTCATAATACTTAAAAGCGCTATTAAATCTCCAAAAACACGACCGGTTTTCCCGCGTACCAGCTCCGGCACATCCGGATTCTTTTTCTGGGGCATAATGCTGCTTCCGGTTGAAAAAGAATCAGGCAGCTCAATAAAACCAAATTCTGATGATGACCATAAAACAAGCTCCTCGGATATCCGGCTAAAGTGCACCATGCAAAGACTTGCAGCCGCCAAAAATTCTATTATAAAATCTCTGTCAGACACAGAATCTATACTGTTTGCAGATACCTCGGGGAAACCAAGAAGTTCCGCCGTATATTCTCTATCGATTGGATATGTTGTTCCTGCAAGAGCTGCACTGCCGAGCGGCATTATATTTATGCGTTTTAATGCATCCCTGAACCTGCCGCAATCCCTTGAAAACATCTCATAGTATGCCATCATGTGGTGAGACAATAGAACGGGCTGCGCTCTCTGCAGATGAGTATAGCCCGGCAGAACAGCATCTATATGGACTTTTGCAAAATCAACAATTAACTCTCTGAGGCTGATAAGATTCTTTAAAATATTTAGAGTCTCGTCTCTCAGATACATACGCACATCAAGAGCTATCTGGTCGTTTCTGCTCCTGGCAGTATGGAGTTTCTGGGCTACCTTTCCTATATCCTCAAAAAGCTTGGATTCTATATGCATATGTATATCTTCCAGGCTGTCATCAAAAAGGAATTCCCCTCTCTCTATATCCCTTTTTATCTTTCCAAGGCCCTGAATCAATAATGAAGCATCTTCCTCTGTAATAATAGACTGCCTGGCAAGCATTCTGCAGTGAGCGATGCTGCCTTCAATATCATAAGAATAAAGCCGTTTGTCTATATTAATCGAAGATGTAAATACTTCTACAAGTCTATCGGTTTTCTCGGAAAATCTTCCATCCCAGGGCTTTTCAGACATATATAACCTCTTTACTCATTAATTGTTGATTGTTGATTGAAGGTATTCTGCTGATTTTATAAAAATGGGTGGCATGGACAAACTTGTTTGTCCGTGTAGTGGTGCAAGGCTGGCACGGACAAACAAGTTTGTCCATGGCACCCTGCCACAAATCAACAATCGACAATCATCAATCTTCATTTAGCATATTCTGAATACGCAATCTCAGCGCATTAAGGCGTATAAAGCCTTCAGCATCTTTCTGGCTGTATACAGTGTCGTCTTCAAAAGTGGCAAAATCCTCTTTGTAAAGAGATTCATCGGATCTACGGCCAAGTATACGACAGTTCCCCTTATATAGTTCAACGCGTACAACTCCGGAAACATTTTTCTGTGTCATGTCTATCATATTCTGCAGGAGCTTCATCTCAGGTGAAAACCAGAAACCATTATAGATTATCTCAGAATATTTGGGTATAAGTGAGTCCCGAAGATGCATTACTTCTCTGTCCATGGTAATCGACTCAACAGCCATATGTGCAAGCCTCAAAATAGTGCCGCCGGGAGTTTCATATACACCGCGGGATTTCATACCGACAAAACGGTTTTCAACAATATCCGCTCTTCCTATGCCATGACGTCCCCCCAGCCTGTTAAGCTCCTTGAGAAGATTGGCAGGAGACATATTAATATCATTTATGGCCACAGGATTGCCCTGTATAAATGTTATTTCTATTACCTCTGGTTTATCAAGCGCATTCATGGGAGAAACTGTCAGGGTAAACATATCCTCAGGCGGTTCTTTCCAAGGATCTTCAAGGACACCTCCTTCATAACTGATGTGAAGCAGGTTCCTGTCGCTGCTGTATGGCTTTGCGGGCGTTACCGGCACCTTTATACTATGTTTTCCAGCAAACTCCATAAGAGAAGTTCTGGAGTTAAGCTCCCATTCACGCCACGGAGCAATAATATGAATATGAGGATCCAGGGCCAGGTAACTCAGCTCAAACCTGACCTGGTCATTTCCCTTGCCGGTTGCACCATGGCTAACAGCATCAGCCCCCTCGATTTTCGCAATTTCCATCTGACGTTTTGCTATAAGAGGCCTGGCAAGAGATGTCCCCAAAAGATATTGGCCCTCATATATTGCATTTGCACGAAATGCCGGAAACACATAATCAGCAACAAAGGTCTCCTTAAGGTCATCTATGTAAACCTTCACTGCACCGGTCTTTAAGGCCTTTTCTTCTATATCATCAAGCTCTTCTTCCTGACCTATATCAGCCGAAAATGCAACCACATCACATTTGTAGGTTTCAATCAGCCATTTTAAAATTACAGATGTATCAAGGCCGCCTGAATAGGCTAAAACAACCTTATTAATTTTTTCCGGCACATTAAACTCCTTGAATTTATAGTATAGATAAAAAGTGCCTAAAGTGAGCTAAAGTGCCTAAAATGCCTAAAGTTATGGTACGCCTTCGGCGTGCTAATTGATAATCCAGAGTTGCAGGAATTACTCCTCCTTTGCGCATTGACGACTGAAGGAATCTATATAAAATAGCAGAATTCCTTAACTTTAGGCACTTTAATATACTTTAGGCACTGTCTTTTCTACTTTAATATACTTTAGCTCACTTTAGGCACTTATGTTCATTTTATCAATACTTCCAGTATAGCCTTATGCATATGAAGTTTATTCTCAGACTGATCCCAGACAACGGAATTTGGGCACTCCAGAACTTCTTCGCTCATCTCTTCACCTCTGTGAACCGGAAGGCAGTGCATTATAATAACATCTTTTGAAGCATTTTTTAAAAGCCCTTTATCAACCTGAAAAGATTCGAAAACACGTTTTCTTGTACTGTGCTCACTCTCCTGTCCCATGCTGGCCCATACATCAGTATAAATCACATCAGCATCTTTTACTGCCTCAACAGGATCTGAAGTTACTATAATGCTGCCGTGACCTCTCTCACGAGCTGTCTCTAATATATCAGTATCAGGATAGTATCCTTCGGGACATGCAAGCACAAGGTTTAAGCCAAGCACGGCTGCGGCATTTATCCATGAGTGGGATACATTATTCCCGTCCCCGACCCAGGTTATCTTCAGGCCCTCATAACCTCCTTTGTGTTCTATTACCGTCATCAAATCGCTTAAAACCTGGCATGGATGGTACAAGTCGGTCAAAGCATTAATAACCGGAATGGTAGAGAACTCTGCAAACTCTTTCAAAAGATCCTGAGAATAAGTTCTAATGGCGAGACCATCCAAATATCTCGAGAGGACTCTGGCGGTATCTCTAACAGGTTCATTTCGAACCATCTGGGTGTCCTTTGAGCCTATAAAAATTGAAGCTCCGCCAAGCTGAATCATTGCCACCTCAAAAGAAAGGCGTGTACGGGTCGATGGTTTGTCGAAGATAAGCCCAAATGTTTTTCCTGCAAGAGGTCTTTTTTTAATATTCTTCCTTTGATTTTTTTTCAATTCCAAGGCTCGCTTGAAAAATAGTTCAAAATCCTCCTTTTCAAGATCTAAAAGAGTTAGTATATCTTTGTTCATAGCGATGCGACCTCTCAATCCAACTTGTCAAACAACTCATCTAAGCATGCCGTCAGAGAGTCAATTTCCTCTTTTCCTATGATAAGAGGGGGAATAAAACGTAGAATATTACCCTGAATGCAGTTGATTAAAAAACCCTTATCCATGCACGCTTTCACGACCTTATCCCCATCAACTTTTACCTTCATGGCAAGCAAAAGGCCTATCCCGCGAACATCAATAATTGATTCATGTCTGTCTTTCAGCCGGAAAAGCTTTTGCTTGAAATATTCTCCAATCTTTCGGCCGTAATCTATAACATTTTCTTCAATAAGGATCTTAACAACTTCAAGTGAAGCTGCTGTAACGACCGGTGTTCCTCCAAAAGTTGAGGCATGCGAACCAGGAACAAACGCTTCAGAGATATGTTCTTTAGTCAGCATGGCGCCTATTGGCAATCCGTTGGCAAGGGCCTTTGCCAGGGTCATTACATCGGGTTCTATCCCGAAATTCTCATAGGCAAAAAGTTTACCGGTACGGCCCAGCCCTGTCTGGATTTCATCAAAAATCAGAAGAGTTCCCGTTTCATCACAAATCCGTCTAACGCCTTTAAGATATTCGGGAGCAGGGCAGCGAACACCCCCCTCTCCCTGGATCGGTTCAATTAAAACTGCGCATGTTGAAGAATCGATCTTGCTTTGCAACGCCTCAATATCATTGAACGGAACAAAATCAAAACCATTAAGTACCGGCTCAAATCCCTTGCGCATCTTTTCCTGGCCTGTGGCGGAGAGAGTTGCCATAGTGCGGCCGTGAAAAGATTTTTCCATGGCTATTATCCTGCAGCGGCCTTCTTCGCCTTTATCATTGAAATATTTTCTCACCAGCTTTATAGCCGCTTCATTCGCTTCAGCTCCGCTGTTGCAGAAAAAAACTCTGTCCGCAAAACTGTTGTTAACAAGCCATGATGCAAGCTCTGTCTGGGGTACTGTATAATAAAGGTTAGAAACATGAAAAAGTGTTTCAGCCTGTTTTGAAAGGGCTTTCGCAACTCTCGGATGCGCATGCCCGAGGTTGCATACCGCAATTCCCGCAACAAAATCCGTATAAGCTCGCCCATCTGAATCCCAAAGGGTGCATCCTCTCCCTTTTGTTATAACGATGGGAAATCTATTGTAAGTTCTTGCTATTACTTTATCTGCCTTATTTATTATTTCATCTTTCATACAAGATATCTCTTAAATATCAGAAGTTTCTTATAATTTAACGCACGTTCATACTGACATGAGTGCCTAAAGTGAGCTAAAGTATATTAAAGTGCCTAAAGTTAAGGAATACTGCTATGTTATATATTCCTTAGAACATCAATACATAAGAGGGCAAACTCTAAGTAACTTTGGCTTATCAATTAGCACGCCAAAGGCGTACCACCAATTTTCAATTTTCAATAGTCAGTTTTCAATCTTAGTCCTAAGTCATTAAAATTATAATATAATGATTCATTTAGGAAGCTTTTATTGCAGATTCGCATAAAGTTTCATGTCGTAACTTCAGTCCCAATTCCCTTATCAGTAAAAAGCTCCAGCAGCAAAGCATGACGCTTGCATCCATTTATAATATGAGCCTTTTTAACATTATTATTAAGTGCGCTGAGAGCGCACTCGATCTTTGGAATCATTCCCCCTGAAATTGCTTTATCCTCAACCATCTTACTGATTTTTTCCGTATCAATTGAAGATATTAAGGCGCCCTCAAGGTCTAAGACTCCATCAACGTCAGTAAGAAATACCAGACGTCCCGCAGAAAGAGCCATTGCGATTCTGCTTGCCACAATGTCTGCATTTATATTGTATGTTTCACCCGAATCACCCACGCCAACCGGCGCAATAATCGGGATAAAACCCTTAACCGTCATTGTATCTATGATATCCGGATTTATCTTAGTAACATCTCCAACCATGCCGGGATCAATTATCTCAGGTGGTTTATCCATATCCTCCTGATATATGATATGCAGCTTTTTTGCTGATATAAGCCCCCCGTCTTTACCGCTCAAGCCCACGGCCTTACCGCCCTGCCTGTTTATTTGAGCAACTATTTCCTTGTTCACCTTACCACCGAGGACCATTTCTACAACATCCATTGTAGCTTCATCCGTAAGACGCATACCCCTGACAAACTTAGGACGTATCCCCATCTGCTCAAGCACCAGATTGATTTGCGGCCCTCCACCATGAACAACAACCGGATTCAGCCCAACGAACTTCAGCAAAGTTATGTCCCGTGCAAAATCTTCCTTTAACTGCTCATCAACCATGGCATGTCCGCCATATTTGATAACGATGGTCATCCCATAAAAACGTCTTATATAGGGCAGCGCTTCAATAAGTATGTCAGCCACATTTGGAGTCATAGATACAGACCTCTTTACGGTTCACGGTTGACGGTTCACGGTTGACGGTTTAAAAAGTTGATTGGTTCATAATGTTCATCCAATGAAATCAAGGGCTGAGAAAAAAATCGTAAAGCGATTAACCTGGAACCGTGAACTGTGAACCGTGAACTGTGAACCAGAAACTAAACTTTTTGTCAAAAATATTGCTCCATAATTGACCATTACTAACGAGGTTTGAACTATAGTATGTATCTTCTAAGATCCTCGTCGTCTTTGATATCCTTTAATTTATCTACCACATACTGCCCGTCAATTACTATTTTTCTATCTTTAGATTCTTTAATGTCTGAAGCGCTAAAAAGAATGTCTTCGAGCATACATTCCATGAGCGTATGAAGTCTTCTTGCTCCTATGTTTTCAGTAAGATTGTTAACCTCTTCAGCAATTCGCGCTATTTCATCAACAGCATTGTCCTCAAAGACGACCTCAACATCTTCGGTCTTTAAAAGCTCAATATACTGAAGAAGCAAAGCGTTCTTAGGTTCGGTCAGTATCCTTACAAAATCTTCTTTCCCAAGAGAGTCAAGCTCCACCCGGATGGGAAATCTCCCCTGAAGTTCCGGTATCATATCAGAAGGTTTGATTGCGTGAAAGGCTCCGGATGCTATAAAAAGGATGTGATCTGTTTTAACCGAACCGTACTTGGTGGTAACTGTACTCCCCTCAACAATAGGAAGAAGATCGCGCTGAACCCCCTCCCTGGACACATCCGGCCCATGTCCGCCGCCATTCCCGACAATTTTATCTATTTCATCAAGAAAAATTATCCCCGACTGCTCAACCTTCTCGATCGCCCTGCTTATAACTTTATCCATATCCACAAGGGCCTGGGCCTCTTCCTGGGCAAGAATTTCCATGGCTTCAGACACTTTAACTTTTCTATTCTTTTTACTCTTGGGCACCATTCCACCTAACATGTCTTTGAAATTGATGCCCATTTCTTCCATCCCCATGCTTGAAAAAATTTCCACAACAGGCATGGCTCTTTCTGAAACATCAAGGTCCACAAATCTGTTGTCAAGTTTTCCTTCGCGAAGCATGGCGCGAAGCTTTCCCCTTGTGGAAGAAGTTTCATCTCCATTACCGGTTACAAGCTCAAGGGGTATTTCTTTTAAATCTTCGTCCTTCTGTACCTGCTGAACCTTTGGCTTTGGAAGAAGCAGGTCAAGCATTTTTTCTTCGGCAATCTGCCATGCCTTTTCCTTAACCGCTTCCTTTTCTCTTGATTTTAACCTGTTTACAGTTAGTTCAAGAAGATCCCTTATCATCGACTCAACATCCCTGCCCACATATCCGACTTCGGTAAACTTGGAAGCTTCAACCTTTACGAACGGAGAATCAGTCAAAAGAGACAATCGCCTTGCAATTTCGGTTTTTCCTACCCCGGTAGGGCCAATCAATATAATGTTTTTTGGCATGATTTCTTCACGAATGTCTTCCGAAACATGCTGCCTTCGCCAGCGGTTCCTTAAAGCAATCGCAACAGAACGCTTGCCTTTGTTCTGACCAATAATATATTTATCAAGTTCTTTAACTATTTCTGATGGTTTTAGATCTCTCATATCGACTTTCTGTTCCTTACATCTCTTCTATGGTAAAAGAATCATTTGTAAATACACAAATGGATGCCGCTATTTTCATCGCCTCTTCCACAATACTCCTTGCATCAAGGCCCGAGTGTTTTATTAGTACAGTTGCCGCCGCCAGAGCACTTGTGCCGCCGGAGCCTATACCCATAACACCTTCATCCGGCTCTATAACATCACCGCTTCCTGAAATAAGGAGCATATTTGTTTCATCCGCCGCTATCATGACTGCCTCAAGACGCCTTAAATACTTGTCGGTACGCCAGTCCCTGGCCAGTTCAACAGCACTTCGCGTCAAATTCCCGTTGTAACGCTCCAGCTTTGCTTCAAGGCGCTCAGACAAATTCAAAGCATCGGCGGTAGCGCCGGCAAAGCCTACAATTATCCTGTCATTATAGATCCTTCTGACCTTTTTGGCATGATGTTTTACAACGGTATTATTCATGGTAACCTGGCCATCACCAGCAACTGCCAGTTTCCCCTTATGCCTGACTGCAAGAATAGTTGTTCCATGAAAATTCATATCATTAATCACCTTCTATGCTCTAGGATGGGTCTTGTCATATGTTTTCATCAGCCTGTCTATACTGACATGTGTATATTTCTGTGTAGTCGAAAGGCTTTTATGGCCTAATAGTTCCTGAACCACTCTCAAATCCGCCCCTGCATCAAGCATATGGGTTGCAAATGTGTGTCGCAGTGCATGGGGTGAAACCGGAACCATAAGGCTGCATTCTTTAACCAGCTTGTCCAGGATGCGTGCAATTGATCTTGGAGTAAGGCGGCCATTATTTTTATTTAAAAAAAGCGGCCCATCCCCCTTGATTTGCAAATCAGTTTCTTTATGCAATTTATCTCTATATGCCTTTATAGCCTTTAAAGCCTTATCACCGATAGGGACAATTCGCTCTTTGTCTCCCTTTCCAAGCACGCGGATCGTACTTCTCGTAGAATCCACATTAAAAACATTCATTCCAGCAAGTTCCGATACACGTATCCCCGTGGAATAAAGGGTTTCAAAAATAGCACGATTCCTCAGCCCCAGCCGATTATCGCTCTTAATCGAATCCAGCAGACGGAACATATCATCAACTGTAAGATATGCCGGGATCGTTTGTTCCTGTTTAGGCGTATGTATCAATTCTGCCGGGTTATTCTGAATTATGCCATGCTTGATAAGATATCTGAAAAAAGAACGTATAGCCGAAAGCTTGCGTGCTATGGTGGATTTTTTGTTCTTCTTGTATAATAATCCCAGATATCCCCTTATCATCAGAGAACGAACTTCATTTACCTTAAAATCATATGTTTTATTCTGCTTCTTTTTACCTCTAATTCCGCTCTGTACGAGAAAATCCGCAAATTCATTCAGATCATGCAAATAAGCACGAGAGGTGTTAACTGAATAACCTTTTTCAGAGGATAGAAATTCAACATAAGACTTGATCAGGTTCTGCAAATTGGACGAACTCATTAAATTTCATCACCACCAAGTCAAATTACCACGTTTTGAGTGCCTAAAGTTAGCCCACTTGAAACCTTGGCCCAGGCATACTATGCGGGCCGGTAGTTAGTGTCAAAGCAGGCTTTAAAATAGGCAGAATACCTTAACTTTAGGCACTTTAATATACTTTAGGCATTTTAGGCACTTGCAACTAACCAATTCCTACAACGGTAAAACCTTTTTATGGTACCACTACCAGAGGTAGTAGTTTAAACCGATTAATAAAGTTATGCGGCTTTGCGTGTTTTTTTCTTCAGCCTGATAATACGGCGCTTATAAATAGCCGCCATTTTATTATCGTTTGATTCAAGAAACGTTTCCCTTTTTGCCTTAAACTCTTTGATTTTTCCCTTTATTTCACGAACCGTTGAATCGGTCTTTTTCACGGATTCTATTTCAATCCCTTTAGCCAGTTTTATCGCATTAATAAGTTCAGCCTTGTTCATCCCGTGAACGCCTGTGATCTCAGACATCTCAATGGCAACCTCTCTCAGCTCCTTGGCTGTCATCTTTTCCAGGGGTTTTTCCTTGGCCTCCTTTTTTTTGGAACCCATAAACAGTAAATCTCCTTTCAATATTATTTCATGTTAAAGGCTCAAAAAAAGCCTTAACCGATTTATGACTTCTAACATAAAAAAGGAATTCATAAACCTTTTTTTTTTATTATGTCAATAAATAAAGGCAAATTGGCAAATTTTAATATCAGAAATTTGAAAGCTCATTATGATGATTAACCGGAGGCCGCAGGCACTTAAATTTAAGAACGGCTACACTGTGAGGCCGCAAGAAAAGACGACGACCAATCCGCGAGTCCCTTGCGGTCATGTTTTCTCTTCTACGATTTACAGGTGGGAATCTTTTTTGACCAATTCTCTAATTCTAAACCTTTTATGCTTTTAAAATGCTTTTCATTATTTGTTACCAAAACCATATTCTGTGAAAGGGCTGTTGAAGCAAGGATGAGGTCAAAATCGTCAATTGATTTCCCCTTTTTTTCAAGATTTGATTTTAACAAGCCAAAAATTTCAACGAGCTCTTGACTAACTGGAATAATTTCCAATGAATTTTCTATTCTCTGCACTTTTGCAAGATTGCTTTCAACTTTTTGTGATTTAG
>JAIVWD010000018.1:0-22393 GCA_049190315.1 Deltaproteobacteria bacterium
TGTTGATGAGGCTGACAGTGTTCTGGTGGATGAAGCCCGCACACCGCTGATCAATATCATCGGAAGCAGACGGATTTTATGATTCGGGCGTATATCAACAGGCACTAACTATGGCTAAAAGACTCGAGCAGGGAAAAGATTTTACCATATCCGGTGAGCGAACCGTTGAGCTGAATAATCGCGGAAAAAAGCGCATTGCCGACGATGTTTGGCCGGATCCGGATCAACCTCTCAATTACGTTCAGCGCCAGGAACTGGTGCGTCAGGCGCTGGCAGCCCTGTACCTCTTCGACCGAGACAAACACTATTTGGTCAAGGACGGAAAGATTCAGATTATCGACGAATACACTGGCCGGCTGATGGCCGACCGTTCCTGGGAGAGCGGTTTGCATCAGTTGATTGAGGTTAAAGAAGGGTGTGACATTACCAAGCGCAAGGAAACCCTGGCCCGTATCAGTTATCAGCGTTTTTTCAGGCGTTATCTGGGGCTGGCCGGCATGACCGGCACCGCCTGTGAGGTGGCCGGAGAACTCTGGTCGATTTATCGCTTACGGGTGGTGACTATCCCTACCAATCGGCCCATGCGAAGACGGTTTCTGCCGGATCGTGTCTATGGTACTGCCGGGCTGAAATGGGAAACAATTGTAAAAACCATTGCCGCAATCAATCAAAAAGGCCGCCCGGTGCTGGTGGGCACGCGTTCGGTTGAGGCGTCGGAACATCTGGACAAGCTTCTGGAAGACGCCGGCCTGCCGCACAGTGTGTTGAATGCCAGGCAGGACAAGGAGGAGGCCGAGATAATTGCCAGAGCAGGTGATTACAGGCGTATTACGGTGGCTACAAATATGGCGGGACGTGGTACGGATATCAAGCTTGCGCCCGGGGTGGCCGAGGAAGGAGGGTTGCATATCATCGCTACCGAAAGACATGATACTCGTCGCATAGACCGCCAGCTTTTTGGGCGCTGCGGTCGACAGGGGGATCCAGGCAGTGCTGAGGCCATAGTTTCCCTTGAGGACGAGCTTGTTGACGTTTATACCGGCAAATTGTTGCGGTGGCTGGCAGTTACCTTTCTCAAATTTCCAGGCGGTTTTGGCGGGCGGATGTTAGGCAATTTGTTGTTTTACAGGGCGCAGCGCAAAGCGGAAAGACTGCACGCCCGCATGCGACACGATTTACTTAAAATGGATGAGCAAATAAGCGACTCACTTGCTTTTTCGGGTCGTTCCGAGTAAAGGGGAGGATGTGTAAATGAAGTTGCTACGCTTCGTTATGTTCGGAGTTATCCTTGATTTACTGATAATTGCAGTGCAAGCAGGGTTGGCGGGTGCAGAGCCCATTGTGCTTGATGGTTTGATAGAACCTTCCATGGTTGTTAATGTCGGCAGCAGTGTTACCGGAATCCTTGAAACAGTGGATGTAGAACGTGGAGACATGGTCAAAAAGGGTCAGGTGCTGGTCCGGTTACGTTCTAAAGTCGAGAGGGCCTCTATGGAGCTTGCTCGTTTTCGTAGCGAGATGAAGGCCAACATTAAAGAAAAGCATGCACAGGTGGATTTTAGTCTGCGCAGGCAGAAGCGGTACGAGGAATTGTACAAGAAAAAAGTGATTCCATTCGAAGAGATGGATGAAGCCAGGACCAATAGCAATCTGGCGTTGATTGCCATGGAAGAAGTTAGAGAGAACATCCGTCTTGCCGAGCTGGAATTGAAACGTTCGATTGAGGTGGTCAAGCGCATGACCATCTACAGTCCGATTGCGGGAGTGGTGATGGAACGATTCCTTTTTTCTGGTGAGTATGTTGAAAATCAACCGATTTTAAAACTGGCTCAGATTCATCCGCTCTATGTTGAGATTTTCGCTCCTGTGAAATTGCTGGGCATAATCAAAATCGGTATGCACGCTGAAGTAACGCCACAGAAACCAATAGAACGCGTTTATAAAGCCAGGGTAAAGATCGTTGACCGTGTCGTGGATGCTGCCAGCGGCACATTCGGTGTGCGCCTGGAACTGCCCAATCCTGAATATGGATTGCCGGCCGGTCTGAAGTGTACGGTTACCTTTCATAAATAGTGTCTGAAAGAAAACTGCTAATTTTCCCAATTAGCGCTAATGCTTCACTAAAGTGCCTGCGTCAGGCTATGTTAGCTGTTAAGCTGTTAAGCTGTTAAGCTGCTGAGCTGATAAGCTGTTATACCTTTTATCTTATGAGCTTAAGAGCCATCAGCTATGAGCTAAGCTGTATTCCTGCGGTTAAAATTTGCGCTTTCCTTGAACTTGAAAAAATTTTATAGTTTTCGTTCAGGCGCTAAATAGTCGAGTATTCGAGTAGCCAACCGTGAACCGTAAACCTGAGTAGTTACAAAAGGAGTTTTATATTGTCTGAACCGGTTTATATAATTGGGATAGATTTAGGCACGACCAATAGTGTTGCAGCTTATACTGAAGCTAATATTACTAAGGGTGAAATTTCCGATATAAAGATACTTAAGATACCTCAGTTAACAGGCCCGGGAACAGTAGAGAAAAGAGAAATACTGCCTTCTTTTATTCTTATGAACGAAAAAAACGATGATAGGGATGAGGCGCTTAATCTGCCATGGGATAATGAAACTCATTATGTTGTTGGCGAGCATGCCAGAGATAGAGGTGCGGAAATCCCGGGCCGCCTGATTTCTTCATCCAAATCCTGGCTTTGCAACACAATGATTGACAGGAATAAGCCGGTTCTTCCATGGGGAGGTGGGGACAAACAGCCAAAGCTTTCGCCGGTTGAGGCTTCAGCAGCCATATTGCGGCATATTCGCGATGCATGGAATAACATAATAGCTGGGGATGATGAAAAATTATTAATTCAAAATCAGGAAATTTTTTTAACTGTTCCTGCTTCGTTTGATGCTGTTGCAAGAGAGCTTACTGTAAAAGCAGCAAGTCTTGCAGGTCTATCGAATGTTACTTTGCTTGAAGAACCCCAGGCTGCATTTTATGCATGGATCGAATCTTCAGGTAATCAATGGAGAGATAGTATTAAAGAGGGAGACCTTGTCCTTGTTTGCGATATCGGCGGAGGTACAAGTGATTTCAGTCTGATCAACGTTTCTGATAATGATGGTGAGCTTTTACTCGAAAGGATAGCTGTCGGCGATCATCTTCTTGTTGGAGGTGATAACATGGACCTGGCCCTTGCGTATTCCGTTTCAAGACAGATGGCTGAAAAAGGCACTAAACTCGATTCATGGCAGATGCGTGGTCTTTGGCACAGTTGCCGCAAAGCAAAGGAAAATGTATTATCTGATCCTGAAAAAAAGAACTATCCTGTTACAATACTGGGCAGGGGAAGCAGTTTGATAGGTGGTACAATCAAGACGGAACTTTCAATGAATGATGTGCAGCAGCTTATTCTGGATGGTTTTTTCCCAAAGTGTGAGATAACTGCCGAGCCCATAACAAATCAAAAGACAGGTCTAAAGGAGATTGGTCTTTTGTATGAAGCAGACCCTGCAATCACGCATCACCTCGCATATTTTCTTAGCAGGCATAAAATTGATGGTGAAAGCAACAGGTCGCCGAATGCCATCCTTTTTAACGGCGGTGTTATGAAAGCTGATTCTGTAAGAAAACGCATAAAGGAAGTATTATCATCTTGGGCTGGACAGGAAATATCGACATCTATAAAGGAGATTGATACAAAAGACTTTGATTTGTCTGTTGCGAGAGGGGCGGTTTATTATGGCCTGGCAAGGCGCGGAGACGGCATACGCATTCGAAGCGGTCTTGGCCGATCATACTACATCGGTATTGCTGCATCAATGCCGGCAGTACCAGGTATGCCTGCTCCAACAAGGGCACTTTGTGTTGCGCCTTTTGGTATGGAGGAAGGTACCAAAGCAAAACTTGAAAATCAGGAATTTATTATAGTGGTAGGTGAACCTGTAAAATTTGACTTTTTAGGATCATCATTAAGACCTGAAGATTCATTAGGTACGGTGGTTGATGACTGGGAAGATGAAATTAACGAAATTAATGAGATAGCAACAATTGAGACCACGCTGGATGGAGATTATGGCAGCGTTATTCCTGTAAACCTCGAAATAGATATAACAGAAGTGGGAACTCTTGAATTATGGTGTGTTGCCAGGGAGGATGACCGCAGATGGAAACTGGAGTTCAATGTTAGGGCTCGGTAAAAAATAACTTGGTAGAATTTGGGATGCAAAAATGCCAAGTTATTTTTTACCGAGCCCTTAGGGAGAAAGAAAATCTTGGATCTTGAGAAACATTTCATAATAGGTATTGATTTAGGGACTACCAATTCTGCTGTATCATATGTGGATCTTCATGTGGATCTTCTGGCGGATGCAAAAAAGAAGTATAAAATAAAGATATTTAAAGTTCCTCAACTGACAGGTTTTGGAGAAGTTTCCAGACTTCCGGTTTTACCATCATTTCTCTATATCCCTGGGAAGTATGATATTTCAGAGGAGGCTGTATCACTTCCATGGATAAGCAATGGAAAAAACTTTGTCGGAGCTTTTGCAAGAGATCATGGGGCAAAAGTACCGGGCAGGCTTGTATCATCTGCAAAAAGCTGGCTTTGCCACAGTAATGTGGATAGAAAAGCCCGGATTCTTCCATGGGGAGCAGGTGATGAGGTATTTAAAATTTCACCTGTTGAGGCTACCGCATCATACCTGAAACATATAAAAAAAGCGTGGAACAGCTCAAAAGGCGATGATGAGGATCTATATCTTGAAAACCAGATAATAATTATAACTGTGCCTGCCTCATTTGATGAAGTTGCACGTGATCTTACAGTTGAAGCCGCATCAATGGCGGGTTTAAGCAATATAACTTTACTGGAAGAACCTCTTGCAGCTTTTTATAGCTGGTTGATTCGTCATGAGCATAATTGGAATAAATTTGTAAATCCGAATGAGCTTATTCTTGTCTGCGATGTTGGTGGCGGGACTACTGATTTTACATTGATAACCTTGAGAGAGGTTGAGGGAAGCCCCAGGTTCGAGAGGATAGCGGTTGGAGATCATTTAATCCTCGGAGGTGACAATGTTGATCTTGCACTTGCAAGCAACATAGAACGGCGTTTGTCCAAAAAAAGGATATCTTTAAGCGGGGACAGGTGGAGAACTCTGTGCCATCAGTGCAGAAAGGCCAAGGAAAATATTTTAAACAAAGATGCGGAATCAGAAAAAATTACATTAATGGGGGAGGGCAGCAAGCTTATTGCGGGAACGGTTTCAGCGGAACTCGGGCGTAAAGAGATTGAGAAAACAGTGTTGGAAGGTTTTTTCCCGCTTGCTGATCCAAAAGACATAAAGAAAATAAATATCAGGGAAGGAATAACTGAATTCGGTCTTCCATATGAACAGGAGCCGGCCATAACAAGGCATCTGGGTTGTTTCCTGGATAAACATAAAGAGGATGTTATAAAAGTATTAAACAGGGAAGATCATGCTCCTGATCTTATCCTCTTTAATGGCGGATCATTAAAACCTGCTGTTATTCAAGAAAGAATAAGAGCAGCCATACGTTACTGGTTTAAGAACAAATTAAAAGATGAACGTCCAACATCGAACGTCCAACATCGAACGTCGAATAATGAAAAAAAATCTGATTTTTCTTCTGATTTTCCTCGAGTATTGGAAAATACGGATCTTGATCTTTCTGTTGCGCTTGGTGCATCATACTATGGCCTTGTTAAGATTGGAAAGGGAGTGCGGGTTGGAAGTGGAAGTGCAAGAGCTTATTATCTCGGTGTTTCAAAAAAGGAGTCAGATACTATTGAAGGGTTACCAAAAAAGACTGATAAAAAATTTGCTGTCTGTCTGATAGAACGCGGTCTTGAGGAGGGCACAACTATTGAGCTGAAGGATAAAAAATTTGAGGTTCTTGCAAATCAGCCGGTCAGTTTTGATATTTACAGCTCAAGCTTTCGTTCAGGAGACAGATGCGGCGACCTTGTTGAGATAGACGATTCTTTGACTTCCCTTCCGCCCATACAAACAGTTGTTCAGTATGGAAAGAAGGGCGTTAAGACAAGGATTCCCGTTCGGATTGAATCAGATTATACTGAAATGGGCACACTTGCTCTCTGGTGCCGTTCTCTGATAAGCAATCATCGCTGGAAAATGCAGTTTCAATTGCGGGATGCATTAACACCTGTAGATATCTTTGACAAAGAAATATTTGAAGACTCTATTGTGGATGAAGTTCGTTCATATGTTGGAAGTATTTTTTCAGACAGAACAGATAGCAGTGCGCTTAAAAATTTAAGTAGAGTTATAATAAAAAAAGTCGGAAGATCCAGGGAAAGATGGCCGCTTGGATTTATTCGGACAATTTCCGACGAGCTGATTAAACTTGTTGAAACTCGCACTTTCGGGCCTGAATATGAAAGCAGGTGGCTTAATCTGATTGGATTTTGTATGAGGCCGGGATTTGGAGATGGTTTTGATGAGTATCGGGTAAAGAGTTTATGGAAGATTCATAAGCATGGTACTATTCATTCAAAAAATGCACAGGTATGTTCTGAATGGTGGATATTGTGGAGAAGAGTAGCAGGGGGGCTTAGCGCAGGGCAGCAAAGACAGTTCATTCAGGAACTTGCTCCCATTATAATGCCTAAGAAAGGAACAAAGAGCAGGGTACCGCACCAGGAGCGTCTGGAAATCTGGATGGCGGTTGCGAATATGGAAAGGCTCCTGGTAAAAGATAAGATTCAATGGGGGCGTATGCTTCTTTCAGAGATTAAACCAAAAAAATGCAAACCCCAGTATTTATGGTCTCTTTCGCGAATAGGCGCTCGTGAACTTCTTTATGGCCCTGTTGACAGGGTAATACCTCCTGAAGAAATATCTTCCTGGATTGAAGAAATACTGTCTAAGACATGGCGCAATCCAAAACCGGTTGGAATGGCAATCGCTCAACTGGCCCGCAAAACCGGTGATCGAATGAGAGATCTTGATTCATCAATTATAGACATCATCATAGACTGGATGAATCAATATGATATTTCAGGTCCTCATATAAAATTTTTAGAAGATGTAGTTCCAATGGCTAAAAGTGAAGAAAACGCCATTTTCGGTGAAACTCTTCCATCAGGACTGGTTCTTCACTAAGAAAAAACAGTGCCTAAAGTGAGCTAAAGTGCCTAAATGCCTAAAGTTATGGTACGCCTTTGGCGTGTGCTAATTGATAAACCAAAGCTACAGGAGTTTGCCCTCTCGTGTATTGTCAGACCAGGCAGGAGGATTTGGATTTGGAAGAAATGTTATCTTTAAATCACTTTCCCGGAAGATGCAGGGAGTGTGCAAAATCATCCAGGGCGATGATTCATGGCAAGTGTAGTTTTTGCCAGGACTTGGAATTTCAAGAAAATGTACTCTGTCATCTAAACAGGTGCATACAAAATCCAGCGGTTTTTGAGTGTTATGCTTTCCAGCCGGCACTCAAATTGGTCGGATCGTCTGACCGGGAGATTCCGTCTTCGCCCGATTGTATCAAAGACAACTCTCCACAAAACGGTTTCCAGAAGCTGCTTGATTCCGATAAAATTAAGTATCAGCGCGCTTTGGCTCTGCAAAGACTGGGCCGTGATCCGGATAGTGTATTTATCGAACTCAAATACCATTTTGCATGGAATGTGATCTACAGAAAACCGGTTTTTGCCCGGCCTGCAAATATCTTTGATTTCGTTAGTGACACTTTTTCGAAATGTAGTGAGATTGTCGGTGGTTTAGTTGATCTGCGCTGGCTGGCTCCAGACCACCTGCATTTATATGTGGAATCAGATGGAAGCAACTCGGTGGAGACGATAGCCCAGGAAATGAAGCGGGTGTCGGCAGCAGCTATTCTTGCAGAATTCGGCGACTTGAAGGCGAGTTTAGGTGCACAAAAGGAGCTGTGGGACAAAGCTTACTTTGTAGAAACTATAGGCTAAATCCAGACCTCGTAAAATTTAGTTTTTTGTTGCCCACAAACCCTTTTCAGAACTTTTACTATTGCTCATATACAACTTTCGGAAGGATAAATAAATCGTATTCGTCTTCTACTTTAATACACTCTTTGTGGCAAGTTTCCAGAACATCATCAATTGAAAGATTCTTCGGAATAGTTATTTCAAACGTAAAATCTTCGTCCTCATAATTAGCAATCGGGCTTATCTTTATTCCTGAATAGATATGATGAAGGACATCCACGAATTTCGTGGTAGCTTCTGCCAGTGTCTTTTCTACCTGCATGGTTTCCGGCATTTCCTATACTCCTCCTTTTTCGTCGACAATATTTATTACTTCTTCAATAATCTTGAGCAATTGCCCAAGGTTTTGATGATCAATTTCTTTAGCATCGTAATCACTGGCTATCCTATAAGAATAAAGCCGTCTCAAGGGCAGGCGTTTGTCCTCCAAAAGCCCTGGGCCGGTTCTCTGGTGATCGGGCGCAAACCAGTATCCCCGAACGAAATGCTTTATTATTGCAAGATGTCTCCATATTTTTCCATCCCTGGGTTCATCCAAAGCAGCCCACATGGCTTGATAAGATGCATAATAGGCCCTTGAAGCAGAGCTATTATATCTTTTCTGGTTAAATAATTCTACAGCATCATCAAGATATTTCCTGGCAAAATCTAAACGATATTTTATCATTTCCAATACCACCTGTTTTAAATAATCAAAAATTTACGTGATCCGTACAGGAAGACCTCTGCCTCAGGTTCTATGCCGGCTACAATATCGCGGTATTTTCCCAACAGCTTTTTTTCCAGCGTCCCATGGGGCCATTCCGAAAGCCCTTTCATTTTGTTATCTCCCTTGACTCACGAGTTTTTTAAAAAGGGGTTACCACCTTTGACGAAATTGCCCAGGTATGGTAACGAATCATTAAAAGGAGGTCAAATGAAATCCAAGACTATTGGTTACAGGCTTATGGAAGCCCTGACAAAGGACCAGATTGCCCATATGCTGGATGCTATATTTGACTTGTGGGGCAGCCGGAAAATAGACGATCTTTTGCAAAAACTGAATAAAGACGTTGCTGTAACGCTCTCTCGATTAGTTCTCTCTCAGACTTCTTCACCAGAGAAAATTACCTCTGATGAAAGATATAGAGAGGAATGGGATCAACTTTGGGGTGAGTGGGAAGAACTTATCTATGAGGTCGGCGACGAGGAGGGAAGATATGCAGAGCAGGAACATCACTGGGAAGCGCCATACTTTGACGGGTACTCGTTAGCTGTAGATCTGGACAAAGTTGCGGAAAAGATGCTTCCCATTCTGGACAAAATATACAAACTGGGAATTGAAGACGATAATCTGTTTGAGGAAAATCTCTCAACTATTGATTACCATATAAAGGAATATCCCGAGTGGATGGGTGCAGAGGATGAAGGATGTTATCTTAACCGTGCTGTAACGCAATGTGTACTCAAGTGGGAATGGCTCGCTTCAAAATCTGCCGCGCCGTTCGTTGAAAGGATGATTGAAATAGAAAAAGGACTGAACCTTATTGGGCTCGATAGAGATACTTTTACTGATTTTTTTGACTCGTTGTCCGAATACGATAAGAAACAAATCTATGAGCATATTAGCTCTAACCGCACAAATTCGATATGGGAAGAAAGACTCAACTCGTCCAATTCTCGATGGCATCAGATATATCACAGGTTTTCCGAAATCTTTAATCCTGACACGTATCTTGATAGTTGCCGGGCATTGCTCCATGAAAACTGGCACTATGGTTTACCACTTATCGATGATCTATTGAAAAAGAATAATCATTCTGAAGCGGAAAAGATCTACGAGCAAACCATTGTCAGTTATGCCGGACAAAAATCGTGTGAAGACTGGCGGCCTGAAGCATGTCTTTTGATCTCTTTGTTGAGGTATGGCTATGATTCTCCTGATGATACAGTTATCAAGCTTTTGCAAGATTGGATTCAGGTTGCCGATAAATTAAATATGGCAAGCAAAGCTGATTCCTTAAAGTTACAGCTTGTTACATATCAAACCCCATACCATTGGGATGCAGTTGCAAAGGTATTCCAAGAGATTAACCATCATCCTTTCTCAAGTACGGCAGCAAAACTTATCACGCAGTGGCAGCAATTTATTTTGACCATCGACTTAGGGAATAGTTTTAAGAACGACAATGAGTCCGATGACTGCTGGATTAGATGGTTGATGGAGACAGGTTTGGATGAAGGAAAAAATGAAAAATGGTTTGCTAAGAAAATAAAAACCTGGCTGGAATCTTTCTGCCGGAATCATACAATTCAATTCCAGAAGCAACAAAAATACATCTCCCTTCTGACACGAGATATATGTGATATATATGCACTTAAAAAGCGCCACCATAACTTATACAAAATTGTGTCGATGGGTACAAGCGGATATAAAGGGTCTGTTGTGAGTCGGCAGGCATGGCTTAAAAAAATGCACGCTGACCAATTTATACCGCTTATTATAGAATGCTGGAAACAGAATGTGGTGAAATTATTGCCGGACCCATCCCATGCCCACAAGTCGGTTTATGAAGAGCATGCTTTGTGGCTCGCAGTTGTAAAAGAACAAAATCCATTAGCTTATCAAAAGGTTATTGATAAATGGAAAATAGATCACAAGAGAAGAAAAAATCTTTGGAAAGCAATTAGAAAATTGGATTTGGCTGTTTAGCCATGCAGTCCTGCATTTTTCAAGCGTCTTATAAGACTTGGTTTTCGGCTGTGTTTTTCGTAAATAGTTCTCAATTTTTCTTTAAATATTGTTTCGTTATTATTTTTTTTGCTGAGATCGCGCAGATCGACAAGTAATTTAACCGCTTCATCATAATCGGGCTGCCGTTTTGTTTCAATGAGATCATCTACTTTTCTCCAGACCTTATCTTCACGTTTGGTAAGATCATTCAGGTATTTTTCACGGGCAATTGCCTCTTGCCGTTCCTTTCGAGCCCGTTCTTCGGCCTTTTGTTCAGCGATTCGACGTTTTCTTTCGGTAGTGTATGCCTCTGTTTTTGTCATCAGATCTTCAACTGTGCGAAGCTTATTTCCCGCTGCATAATTATCTTCAGTCGAGAGTGTCTGTTGAAATCGCTGCATTAATTCAGTTCCAAGATGAGGATCATGGTCTTTGACCATACGGAACAATATTTTATCTTTTTCTTTTTCAGGAAGATTACTGATCCAGGCTCTCAACTCATTTTGATATTCAGCCTGCCTGTCTTTGGAAGTGCTGTTTTCTGCTGCAACAGCAATAAGGTCGGTGTCGATTCGCATAAAGTCAACAAAGCTTTTAAGCGGCGCATTTAAATCATCTAAATTCGGCGGAACAGGCGGCTCAAACTCATCATTTTCAAAATCACCGATCTGAGCGCAATAAAGCCAGGCAAGATACAAACATCGGTAATCTCCGCTAATGATATCTGATCGTAATGAAATTAACGATGAAAGCCGGCCTTCGCCTTCCTCCCATTCATAATCATCTGTCTCAGAAGTAAATTCAAGAATCAAATATTCCCCTTTTTCATAAACCGCTGCGTTTCCACCAATACAATATTCTTTGGTCAAATCTACATTAATCAATCTTCGCGGAACCCTTAACATGAGCCTATGTGTCCCCCAATTAGCAACATAAAGAAAGGCATCGAAATATTTTTCCATCAATTTTAATGGATTACCTTTAAAATCACCCCAATTATACGTGTTCACAAAACTGGTGGGAGTGATCTGCGCTCTTGAAGACAAATTTTCGAGCGCCTGAATGTCTTTTTCGTCTAACGGCTTATCAATAGCCTGAAATTCGTAATATTGATATTCACTCATGTTTCCTCAATTTCATTTTTAGCGCCCCGGTCTTTGGTGGGCTTGCTTTATTTACCTATAGCCTTTGCTCAACTTGAGATCAGGCTTCACCTTATATTCAGAAAGTGAATACAAGTGGGCAGAGCCTTTAGGGCTCGGTAAAAAATAACTTGGCATTTTTGCATCCCAGCTTCACCATATCTTTAATCGATCTTCATTCGCAAAAGTCCTCGAAATAGCTCGCTATTCCTGCGGTTTTGCTCAATATCCGCAGAATTTTTGGATACGGCCTATTTCCATGTCCCAAAACCGCCATACTGGTTGACTGCTTTTATCCATTCATCAAGAAAGTTGCGTTTTGTTTTATCACGCAGAGTCGCTTTTCCCTTCAGTAGAGTTCTTCATGATTTTACTTTGTCCAAACCGGATTAAAAGCCTTAATAGCGCTGAATGCTCGATTAAGACTCGGGGAAATTTTTAAAGCCTCTTTTACCTGCCAGAAATTATGCACAAAAGATATCAAAACTCCGTTATAATCCGGCCCGATTTTAGCAGTGCTGCCTGCGGCAGGCATAATTGCCTTTTTCAGGGATTGTTTTTTTGATTTTTTTGTCAGTTTTAACAAAAAACTTTTGGGATCTTCCAGATCGTCAGGACTTAGAGGGAGCTGTGATTTTTGAATTCCCAAAAAGGATGCAAAGGCTTCCCTGTGAGCCAGGAGCCATGATTCAATCTCCCTTACTGCAATCCGAAATATCAAATTTTCATGCTTTGGAACTGTCAACCACCTGTTAATAAGCGTCGGAGGGCAATTTGTTTGATCAAGATCAGTCAGCACAAAAAAGGGAATGCCTTTTGCCGCCTTATTGAACTTTCGCATATTGTTTTTCAAGTAGCCGCTGCCTTCACCTCCCAGGCAGGCGCCGACTGCAAAAGTGCGGGATGACTGCTCAAACATTGCCCTTAAAACAGCCTCGCTTAGCGCATCCTCAACTGCTATTAAAATTGGAATGGTTTCATCCATTGAACAGGCTCAACTGGGTTAAGTTTTTCGGTTCAGTTTTCGGCAGGACAGCTTCTGATATACTGAATCCGCTATCGAGCAAGATTTTTACATCTTTTACTGAAGATGCAAGATCAACCTTTGTTCCCTCGACATCAGGGGTGAGCAGCAAAACCTCTTCACCACCGATTCCTTTGTCTAAGAGTAAATCAAAGCTGTGAGTGGAGATGATGATCTGCCTCTTTTTTCTGCTTTGGATACGCCAGATCAAACCAGGCAGTTTTTTGACAATAGCCGAGTGCAGGGATAATTCAGGCTCCTCCATAAGCAGTAAAGAATCCCCATCAAGGATCGACCATAGAAAACCGATAAGGCGCAAGGTGCCGTCAGAAAATTGATCTTCGCTTTGCTTGCCGGCCTTGGGCCTCCAATGTTCATATATGGCTTCCAGGTGCGGAACACCTCTTTCGTCTCTCGTATCAGTGAGCTGTATTAATTGAGGGACTGCAATTTTAAGCGCCTTTTCAATTTTTTTCAGGCGTGATCGCCGTGTCTTGACCGATGTTTGAACAACGCGTTCCAGAAAGCTCCTGCCAAAAGGGTCTTCTTTGCTTACCGGCCCTGTAAAGGTTTCCGGATGACGAAGAACCTGGGGTACCAAGTGAAGATAATAAATTGAGTCAAGAAATTTCACTATGTCCCTGAACTGCAAGTTGACATTTATCTGCTCCAGGTGGGTCTGTTTTAATCGCGGTTTGTCTTTATCATCTTCATCGTTTGGCCGGTCAAGGATTAGTTTATTACCCTTCCAGACTTTTTCATAAAACACATAGGGATTTCGGTGCCCCCTGCTTTCCTGTTTTATCCCAAGGGCATATTTCCATAAGACCTCATCACCATGAGATTCTGCCATGTGAATTTCGATCTCGACCTGGGGTTCTTTTCGCGCCGCAAGACAACGAATCTTGGATATTCCGCCGCGTTCACTGACCGCCCTCTGCAGACCGCCGCCCTCGGTTTTGGCTATATCCCGTAAAAAGCGTAGCGCATCTAAAAAGTTGGATTTTCCTGAAGCATTCGCTCCTACAAGAAACATGCGCCTTCCAAGCGGAGTATCCACGTTTCTAAAATTCCGCCAGTTTTTCATTTTGATATGAGATATAATCATTATCCCACCTCCATAATTTTAAAACTCTCAATGCCCCGGTCATCCACAATCTTCACCACAATACGTTTATTATCACCGATCTCAAATGGAAACGAAACAGTCCCTCGGTAAGCCTCAATAAGTTCCTCGTCTATCTCGGCCTTCAGATTTTTGGCCAGACGCGACCATCCGTCCTTTTTGCCTGACACTTGTTTCCCCAAAACCACCATCAGCTTGTAACCGCTCAAATCCATACCCACGGTACAAATTGTAATATCCATCGTATGCCTGTTTCCATACTACAACTCAATTAAAGTCAAATTAACAAACAGCTAAAGAAGGGTTATTTAAGGGTGGCGCATCAACTCTTCACTGTCAACTTGTTCTTTTTAGAAACTTTAAGCTCGTCTGGATCAAGCAGAATGTTTCTCCCCACCCCTTGAATCTTATTTTTCCGCTTTAATCCATCTCCTTAAGGTAATCTCAGCTACCTCAAGATATTCGGCGGCCCAACAAACCTCTGTTTACTGACCACTGTTAGCGGCTGTCCTAAATTTTTTCAGTTGATTTTCAAAATATGAGCGTTCTTTTTTAGCTATTCTAAGCGCATGCAATTCAGTTGAGACAGCTTTTTCAAACTGTCCATTTATATAATAGCTTTCCGCAAGAGTGTCCAGTATGTGTGGAGATTCTTCAAGAGCCGCAGCCTTTAATGCAAGATTCAAAGCGTGTTCAGGGTTCCGCAGGTTTTTATCATCACATGTTGCATAAAGCCATGCAAGATTGTTTAAAACATGCGGGTTGTCTGGTTTAAGATCTATTGATTTTTCATATGCTCTGATCGTTTCAGTATAATCATTGATATTATAATAAAGATCTCCCAGATTGCTGTAAAGGTGTGGGTTGTCTGGTGTATTGTTAATCTCTCTTAACAGTATTTTTTCGATGAAATGTTTGCTTAACTTTTTTCCGGTTTCACCATAATTTAAGTTATATCCAATACCTCCTATTATGACTATTGCTGCAAGATATGCGGCAATGCTTTTTTTTATTTTTCGATCCTGTCTAATTATATAGGTTTTGTCTTCTTCACACAAATTGAGATATTCAATTCGTTCTTTAATGCTGAAATGATGCCAGTTCGGTCTGTCCGGTGACTGCCCGGTCGTTGCTGCTATTTTTTTGAATGTAGATATCAGCGGTTTTGCGCTGGGGAAGAGAGCATATACATATGTGTCTGCCTGACGTTCAAAGTTGCGCATGAAATATCCGAAGATATAGCGGAAGTAGATAAAAAATATAATAATTATAATCAGGCTGAAAACGGCCGAGATTATTGTATCGTGGTTAATACCCGAACTGCTTATTAATCTGTACACCGGATCAGTATAGATAATGAAATATATAAGAAGATCAAACATAGTATAGGAAACGAAAATATAGCCAATAAAAAATACCAGATAAAAGTGCAGATGTTTTCTTTTGATATGTCCTATTTCATGCGCAATTACAGCATCCATTTCTTCAGGTTCAAGGTGGCGAACCAGCGCTTCTGTAATAAGAATATATCGGAATTTTTTAATCAGGCCCATGATGCCTGCTGTGATCATTCTACCGCCGAATATTGGCCAGTAAAGAATGTTGGAGTATTCTAATCCAGCCCTTCTGCAAAGTTTTTCGATTCTACTTCTCACATAACCGGATTCAAGTGGTTTGCACCTCCAGAACTTCTGAATCATTGCAGGGCCGATTATTACAACTGTGGAGAGGAAGAAAAGGAAATAGATTACTTGGCCTTCCGGAGTGGAAAGAAAACGTTTCGGCAGTTCAAATGGAAGTGCATTTATAATGTCGGCAATTCCTGACAGCAGAAACCATGGAAAAAGAACGGGAATAGAAAATGAAATATTAGACAAAACATAAGAACGCCTTGACAGGTCGGTTATGTAAAGCCTTTTATATGGCCCGTAGGCACAGGCCCAGATAATAGCGAGATAAAACACAAAAAGACCGATAAAAACCAATGCCTGTAAAGTGGGAATAACGGTAAATAAAGGTATGTTTTCAAAAAAAGAAGTAAGGCTCAGCCCATAAATATCTATGGCAAAAAGTACTATTGCCATAACAGACTGCTGAGTTATTATTGCATTTATCTTATGGTCAACGCGTAAAATATTGTCTTTTGGGATTCGTTTTTCAAGTCTATGAAACAGCATCCGGGTAAAATATGCAAAGACGATAATCAAGCCAAGAAAGAGAATGGAGGTTTCAAGTGGGGCAAGGTTCGGTTCTTCAGGTGGCAGGTATGTGGCATATATTAAAAGAACTATTATAAAATATATAAAATTAACAAACACCGGTTATTCCGTTCCCCTTTGTCGGACGGGTGCTCAAGACAGAATACAACTAAAGCGAAAGCCTTTTTGCTCCACTTAAACTTGACACCAACCCATCAGTATTATATTTTTTTGTAACTACTCACGTAGTCAGGCTGAAGCTGTTTAGGCTGAAGGCTGAGGGGTCAGAAGAGTACGATTGCCGTACTTTGGCGGAAATACCTGCCCGCCATCGCGAGCTCAGGCGAGGCGGGCGGGTCTGATTCTTGCATCAAACATGGCTTTTAATGCCTTTTCCCCTAACAGTCTTCAGCCTTCAGCCTATCCACCTGAGTAGTTACATTTTTTTAATCTAACATAAGGAGGATTTAAATGAAACAGAGAAAGAAGTTTTCAACTTTTTGTGTAATTTTCTTTGGTGTATTTGCTTTGTTCCTATGTGGTAATGGCTCAGGCATCTGCCAGGGATGGTCTGACCTGACAATACGCCTTCTTCCGGATTCTTCTTTTGCAATTGTTGAATCAGGCGAGGCGGGAAAGAAGCTGCGCCACTGTCCCCATCACGATCTGAACGGTAAGCTCGATGAAGAGCAATTGATATACGTGCTTGGAACCCTGGAGAGGGAAACGTGGCTTGATCTAAAGAACAGTAATGCTGCAAAAAAGCATCTGGAGAATCACTACGACAAGTTCATAACAAAGATCATGAAAAAGGGATTACAGGGAACTGTTGACATCAACAGGGCAGGGCTCACCGAACTTGTAATTCTTCCAAATATCGGACCGGTAATTGCTGTAAAGATCGTGGAATATAGAAATATGCATGGCCTGTTTGAATCCATTGAAGATATAAAAAAAGTGGAAGGGATCGGCGGCGGCACTTTTAATGCTGTTCGACATTATATAAGCACTCATTAAGAGACCTTTGAAAAATGTTCGATTTTGTTCAAGTTCAAGGAAGACGAAAATTTTAAATGCAGGAATACATTCTTGTTCTGCTCACTTCCTGTCCAGCCAGTAGTCTGGGCGACGTCGAAGGTCGGCAACTGCGATGATGCGCACGAAGCCAGACTTGACTTGATAAATGACGCCAAATGGGAACCGGTTGACAAGGCAGCGACGGGTATTCTTGGACATTGGCGACCACGCCTCAGTGTATTGAATAATGCGGTCAATTGTTGCGTAGACTTCTTTGGGCAAACTCTATACCGAGACCATGCCGGCAGTCTTCATAGTATTCAACAGTCCTATCAAATTCCGTTTCTGCATGCTCGTGGAAATAGAATCTCATTTCCCGTGCTTTGCTCGAATTTTGGCGAAAACTTCTTCACCGGGGACCAGCTTAGCTTTGCCTTCCTCAATTTGGGACACGCGACGTTCCGCTTCCTCTGCCCAAAGGCGATCTATTTCCTCATCGACTGGAAGGTTGAGGCTCGTAAGAAGCTTCTCAACCAAGTTTATACGGACGTCCGCCGGAAGGGATAGGGCTTCTTCAATAACTCTGCCATTTGTTGTCTCCATAGTATTCTTCCTTTACTGAACTATTTAAACATACATCACAAGGTAAGGCAATAATGATTCATAAAAGCAGAAACCAGTTATTATATAGTTTCTGACTATTCCCACAGATTCATTTCACTCCCAGCGCATTCTTAAGCTCGTCAATGGCTGTTTCTTTAAGGATAAAGACCAATTCGTCATCCTTATGAATCTCGACATCACCCTTGGGAATAAGGAAGTCTTTCTGGCGATAGATGGCGAAAAGCAAGGCATCTTTAGGGAAAGCAAGATCTACAATCTTTTTTCTGTGAAGAGTTTCACTGGCCGAAAAATGATAGAATCGCGCTTTTCTGGGCACCATATTAACGAGTTCCAACAGATTCAGCCCCCGCGTAAGGTAAGTGGCCTGAACACTGGCAGTTACCGACGGCGTGATGATATTGTCAAATCCCAGCTTTCTGCTGATCGGGATAAAGTCAGGCCTGGTTATCTTAATCAGGGTTTTGATATCGGCGAATGTTCTGGCCATTAATCCAATGATGATATTGTTTTGATCATTATCCGTCAGAGCTATTATGACGTCTGCTTCATCTACCTGGGCCTTCTTCAGTGTTTCCGGGTCTGAACCATCGCCATTTATTACTGTACAATCGAGTTCGTCTGCCAGCATCTCGGCTATATCCTTATCCTTTTCAATAAGGATTACCTCATCCTTCCATTTAATAAGGCGTTTTACCACCATAATACCTATGTTGCCGGCGCCAATAACAATTGCCCTCATTACAACATCCTCCGTTTCACCCATGTGCGGGGATAGATAAGAATAAGGAAAGGAAATATTTCGAGCCGTCCCATCCACATATCAAAGAAAAGAATCATTTTCAAATGTTCGGAAAGATCCGGGCCGCAGATGCCTGTGGAAAGACCCACTGTTCCGGTAGCTGAAACCACCTCAAAAAGCGAATCCAGAAAATTATAACCAGCCGCTACAAAGAAGGTCACCGAGATAAATACTGTTAAGAAAAATAAAGCGATGGATACAATGGCTGCTTCAATATCTTCACGGCTTAAAGCAATTTTATTGACCCGCAAATGCGTAATCACTTCTTTGGGCTGAAGAATACGGACAACCAGGATATGTAAAAGCTTTATAAATATAAGCAGCCGATAGATTTTTATCCCCCCGGCTGTTGAGCCGATAGAACCGCCTATGGACATGGAAAATATAGCGGAAAGCTTTGAAAGCGCCGGGGCTTGAGCAAAATCCATTGTAGAGAATCCGCTTGTAGATTGGGCTGACACGGTCTGAAAAAAGGATTTATAGATTGCTTCTTTCCACGAACAGGTTTCAATCATGCCCAGGAAAAAAATAAACATAAGAACCGCAATGCAAAGGATAAGGACGCGCCACTGTGTATCCTTGAATACGTTCAAATGGACTTTATTGAGCGGATGAAACATGTTTAGATTGGTGGCGCCAATGACCATAAATAGAGAACAAAAGATTATGGCCGCAGACGAAAAGGCAGCAAAGCTTTGTTTTTCAGTACCAAAACCGCCTGTAGATATGGTTGCCATTGCCTGACAGATTGCCTGAAATAAATCCATCCCACTCAAATAAAAAGCCAGCATACAGGCAGCCGTAATAATGGCGTAGGCCCGCCATAGTATTTTTGTTGCTTTGATGGCGCTGGGAGAAACTCTGTCTTCCCCTATGGATACTGTAAATAGCCGATAAGCCGTTGTTCCCGGCCCTATCAGTACTGAAATAGTCAATACTACAATACTAAGGCCGCCAATCCACTGCACGAATGATCGCGTAAAGAGCATGGTCCGCGATAAACTCTCTATGGGCAGAGTGCTGAGTCCGGTAGTTGTAGCAGCAGACATGGCTTCAAACAAGGCATCCAGGAAGGGAAGACCGGCAAACGTCCAGACCGTGGCCATTATTAAGGATAAAATAAAATAGATAAAACCGGCTAATACCAGTGCTTCCTTAATGTCCAGGTCAACTTCGGGGAGTTTTTTATCCCCGAAATAGCCAATGGTAAATATAAAAGGGGTTAATATGATGTATATAACGGTTAGAGAGAATTCCTGATAGATAATGGAAACAGCTATCGGCGCCAGTTGCAGGACCGCTATGATAATCAGTATCTTGCTCAGATACTTGGCCACTGCATGGTACCTTATGGGTCTGATTAAAAAATCGCGCATTAATCACCAGGCTTGTTGGGTTCACGGTTCACGGTTCACAGTTCACGGTTTTCCAATGAACTATGCAATGAGTGAAGCATGGCAACTACTCAGGCGTTTAGGTAGAAGGTAGAAGGCTTTTAGGAAAAAGACTCCCAGAAGCCAATATGTTATTAAAGCGGCCAGAAATTTTGTCCTAAACATAGAAAATAACGTTCAGAAATTATCTGTTTCCTTCAGCCTATAGCCTTCAGCCTAAACGCCTGAGTAGTTACTTTATGTTTTGATCAACCGTTAACTGTGAACTGTTAACCGTGAACCCGAGTAGTTGCAATATATCTTTCTTTCTCGCTGTAAATACAGCCGCAGTATTGCTGGCGATACAATTCAAGGCGTTTGGATTCTTCTATGCCTTCTTTCCAGCCGGAACGAAAGTCCTGGTAGTAAAATGGAATGCCGACGGATTTGCCGATGGATTCTCCTATTGATTTTATCATATCATGCTTCTGGAATTTGCTGTATAAAAGAGTAGAGGAGAAACAATCAAACTTTCCGTGCTTTGCTGTCAGAGCTGTTGACCGAAGTCGGTCGTGATAGCAGTATAAACAGCGATTTGATTCTCTGAAAACCGTGTTTTGAATAAAACCTTCCAGATCATAGCCTTCCTGGTAAATGACTTTTAGATTAATAATATTTGCATAATGTTCAAGGGATTCCTGCCTTTTTAGACACTCAGTGTAGGGATGTATATTATGTCTGTAAAAAAACCCCATTACATTATAGCCGTCGTTGCGTAGAGTTTTTACCGGGTATATTGAGCATGGTGCGCAGCATATGTGCAGCAGAATTTTCAATTTCTTTCTCCAAAAATTGCGGTTCCAATGCGGACAAGGGTTGCTCCTTGCTTTATTGCGACTTCAAAATCACCTGTCATACCCATAGATAATTCCTGCATATTGATATTTTTTATTGCTTCATTCCTGATTTTGTCTCGCAGATTCCACAGGGCTGAAAAATATGGCCTGACTTTTTCAGGATTATTGAAAAAGGGCGGCATTGTCATAAGGCCTTTGATTGATATATTTTCAAATAGACTAATCTCTTTTATCAGCTTTTGTGCATCCTCTTCATGAACACCTGATTTTGTTGATTCCATACTTATATTTACCTGAATCAGAATTTTTTGGATTTTGTTTATTTTTTTTGCCTGTTTATTTAATTCTTTAGCAAGTTTTAATGAATCTACTGTGTGAATCATATCAAAAAGTTTGACAGCGTATTTTGCTTTGTTACTCTGAAGGTGTCCTATAAAATGCCATGAAACAGGATAAGCCGACAGCGCATTGATTTTATCTTTGGCTTCCTGAATATAATTTTCTCCAAGAATATCAGCGCCTGCCTTTATTGCTTCTCTGACCGCATCTTCCGGTATGGTTTTACTCACAGCCACAAGGCGAACGCTATCAGGCTCTCTGCCGCAATCAATGGCTGCCTTTTTGATACGTTCTTTAACATTACTCAGTCTTTTTTTAAGAGCTTCTGATTCCATAATTTCTATTTTAAACCCATTACACCTTCTTTTATAAGAAATTCTATGACTTCGCAAACAGGAAGACCTACTACATTTGTGTAGGAGCCATTTATGCTTTTTACAAGAAAAGTGCCAAGCCCCTGAATGGCATATGCCCCTGCTTTGTCAAAGGGCTCGTCCGTATTAATGTACCATTCTATTTCATCATTGGTCAGGTTCTTGAAAAGCACTTCAGTTATTATGGTTTCTGAAAAAAATCTATTCCTGGTTATGCAACATATTGAGTAACCTGTAAGAACTTGATGTATCTTCCCGCTGAGTTGCTTCAACATAGCACGGGCTTCGGTTTTTGAAGATGGTTTGCCAAGTACGATGCCGTCTATCAGGACAATGGTATCAGCTCCGATAACCCAGCTTTCAGGATATTTTTTTGATATGTCATTTGCCTTGGCTTCAGCCAGAGTTTTTACATAAATTCCAGGTTGTGATATGGGAATAGAGTTTTCATCAATACTGCTGGGAATAACAGTGAAAGAAAGACCAGCCTGCTTTAACAGATATTTTCGTCTGGGTGATTTGGAAGCAAGAATTATAAATTGACAATTTGATGGATTTTGCATACCGAATAATTATCAGATGACATATGGTTTGACAAGGGGCAAGGGCTCATATTCAGAAATTTACAAACTTATTTTGTGACTACTCACGTAGTCAGGCTGAAGCTGTTTAGGCTGAAGACTGAAGGGGTCAGAAGAGCACGATTGCCGTACTTTAGCGGAAACATCTGATTCTTGCACCAAACATGGCTTCAAAATGCGCTTTTTCCTAACAGTCTTCAGCCTTCAGCCTATCCACCTGAGTAGTTACC
>JAIVWD010000019.1:0-22045 GCA_049190315.1 Deltaproteobacteria bacterium
ATGCAGAAGCGAAGCGTTCTGCCGTCAAGATGGACGAAACGCTCTTCAAAACGTTTCATCTCAATTTGCCATTTGCGTTCAGTTACCAGTGGACGAGGGCAGACGATGAGGATGGAGCGAACATCACGCCTGGCCTGCAGCTCACGCAGAATCAACCCTGCCTCAATGGTTTTCCCCACGCCAACACCATCGGCAATGAGTAATCGCGGTCGGTCGGATCGGATAAATTTCAGCACCGGCCTGAATTGGTATGGGATAAAATCAACGCGAGCCGCATTCAGAGAATAAAGCGTCGATAATCCCGGATGTTGTATTTGGAGAGCGGTGAGGTAGGAGTGAAACTCGTGACAAGGCAAAACGATAGAGTCCTTATCTTTCCGGTCTTCAGCCTGTATCTGGGAGACATAGAATATTCGTGTCTCACCATCAATGAACACGTTGTAGCGATTTTCCGGCTTACCCGGCATAATCGACACAACCGCTCCCTTTATTTCAGGATTCGATTTCAAAAAGACAATCTGGCCAGGCTCAAACTCGGCTGCTTGTGTTTCTTTCCCTGGAGTTGGTTGTGCTTCGTTTGCAGGGGCTTTTGAAATAGAGGTCACACGCCTTTCGAGCAATGATGTTTTTGCTGCACGAATCTCCTGAATAAAAGCCTCTTCGGCCTCAATCACCGTGGCGAACCGCTGCAGGGTGTCCATGTCCCGATATACATCTTCCAGCGGAAATCCTTCTGTGCCTGCGTGAGCACACCTGTTCCGGACGGTTTGCATCTCTTTAACAAAATGGCGAGATTCCGGGGACAGATTCATCTTCATTGAAATCTGGTACCAATTCTGATCCAACACCCGAAGCAAGGCAGCAAGATCCAATGATGAGAGGGAGACTATTCCTTTTTGTTCGACTCGTCGCTGTTGCTGAAAGGACAGCTTGTCCACCACAGCATCTTTCCACCAGTTATCGAAAAGTGAAGGCAGTACCCTTTCAAGGTATCTTGCTATATGCTCGGTTGCCTCTTGTAGCAAGATGTTCAAAATTTTTTCCATATTCTTCTTTTTGGGGATACTTATGAGACGTTCCTCAGTTTATAAGTTTGTATCATCAAGAATGGAACAGCTAAATCCCTTTTTTTAGTTCATAGTTCCAGATCTCGTTAACTGCTTGTTATAATAATCATATCTTTTATTCGCTTTAAAAGCAAATACTGTGATGGCCTGCAAAGCTGCCATAATCGGGCTTGGCGTTCTTTTCTTTTGATGTGCCAATGCATATATTTAGAGTTTTGATTTATATAAGGTTTCAGCTAATTTTCTTCCTTGAGCCAGTTGAAGAAATTGCTGATTACAATCTTTTTCCCTTTAATGTCCACTTGATCATCATATCCATTTACAATAATTTGAGCATTGGAGACATTGAATTGTTTCATTGCTTCATACAGGCCGGAGAACTCTCTCTTTTCATTCTTCTTGTTGAGTTCCCAGCAGACATTGATCAGCCTGTCGATTCTGGTCCCTTTTCTTATAAGAAAATCAACTTCTCCTTTTCCTTTCCAATAGAAAATCTCTTCTCCTTTTCTTCTCAAAGCCAGATAAACTACGTTTTCAAATATCCTCCCCAGGTTTTCAGAAAACCGGAACGACACTGCATTATAGAGCCCAGGGTCAATGGCATAGACTTTATACGGATTGGCCTTTTGTTCCGTAAAGGAGTAAGAGAAATAATCTGTTGTTTGTACCAAAAAGACTTCTCTGGCATATTCCAAAAATTTATTCGCCGTGGGTTGAGATATCTTTTGCCTTTTTTCTGCCTGATATCCGGAGAAATGCGATGCCGCATTGGCATACAAATTCAGGCAAAATTCTTTTAGTTTCTTTATATCCCTGACTTGATATCGCTGAATAATATCCTTTTCTATCACGGCAGTATAATAATCTTTCAGGATCTGCATCTTGTCTTTTTCTTCTTCCGTCAAAACCACCTGAGGAAAACCGCCGAAGCGAGTGTATTGATTGAAAAGGTTGCGCAGAGCAGGAGAACCTTTTCCCCTTGATCTTTCGATCATTTCTTCTTTTTCTTTAAATGCCAGAAACTCTTGAAAACTTAAGGGGAAGACTTCATTGGAAACTATTCTTCCGGTTAAAGATGTACCGTACTCTCTGGAAAGAAGTTTTGATGACGAACCGGTTATATAGAATTTTATATCTTTATCTCTATCGTATAGCCCGCGAACAAATCTTTCCCATCCCGGCACCAATTGGACTTCGTCCAGAACAACATAGGTCCGGCCACGCGGGTTGAATCGCTCTAAATAAAGGTCATGAATGCGCAGTAAAAATTCTACTGTCAAATACGGGATAAAGGTTGGCTCTTCAAAATTGACATACAGGATATTTTCGCGAGGTGTTCCCGAGTCGATCAATTTTCTTAAAACCTGCAGAAGGATTGTTGACTTGCCTGCCCGCCTTACGCCGGCTACTATCGATGCCTCTTTCAGCTTCCCTTGACGATATAGTTCATCTGCATAATCCTTTCTATAGACACCAGTGCGGCGGTCCTGGTTCCAAAAATTCCAATATTCCAACACCTCTATTAATTGGGAATCATTCATGGCAATACAAAATTATAGTTTAGCATAAAATATTATTATACTAAATTATCTTTTAGCCTTTTGTCAAGCAGAATAGTTTTAAAGCAAGCGCTTTTTGTCATCCGGCATTTATTCATCGCTGTTTTTATTCAGCGGTTTTTAATACCCGGCCAGCCAGCAGCCGAAGACCGGATCGACTATTTTCCAGATATTGTTGTGTTTCTCTATTAGATCCAGTTTTTCCAGTTTGTCGCGGGCGTATTGAATTCCGCCGGCAGATAGCCTGTAGCGATTCATATATTCAGTAGAGAGAATTTTTGAAACAGGTTCAACGGCAAGCGCTTTCAACAGAGCGATCTGGGACCCGGTCAGGCCTTGAACAACAGCCTCGTAGCCGTATCTCTCCGAGGCCAGCATGTTGTTAAAACCGGACTGAATATCATCTTCCGAGACGGTATCTTCGGAAATTTCGAATATGTTATATGCCAGGGCCTGCGCATAGTAAGGATACTGCAAAACCTTTTCCGAAATTTTTTCAGCGACACGGATGGGACAATTTTTTCTGCCCTCCTTAAATCTTTCAACCAGAAATGAAACAAGTTCCTTATCAGGCAGAGGTTTTAAGGGATACATTATTGCGCTTTGATAAAATGGCCGGTTTTTTTTATCGAACATATCGAGAAGAATTCTCCGGCGGCTGCCCACAAAAAAATAGGATGCCTGTTGCTCCTGGATGTGTCTTCTCAGCACCCCTTCTATGGATGATTTTTTCAGTTCGCTGATTTCCTGGAATTCATCAAAAACAATATGGGCATTTATCGATTCTTTGCGAATAAATATTCCCAGTTCTTCCATTAGATTATCAATAAGGTCGATACCGGGCATAACTGATGAAACAGGCTCAACAGAAAAGAAAAAACCGTTTTCAGGGGAAGGTTTAAAAACCGGACGAAAGGTCTTAAATGTTTTTAGAAAACGAACGCCTTTATTCAAAAGGGATTCGCGCTTATGCAGGACAGAATATATACTTTGGGAAATACGCCGGGCAATTTCATTTTCAGAAGTCGCCATAAAAAAATCGATATAAAACGTAAAAAAACCCTTGTCGGACAGGTCAGCCTGGAGTCTTCTTATAAGTGAAGTTTTGCCGTAGCGTCGGGGCGAAAATAAAACAACATTAGCTTTATTGTCTGCATGGGAATATAGCTCTTTAAGCTCGGCGGTCCGATTGCAAAAAGGAAAACGGGGAGGAATAACCCGCAATGTGAATGGATTAGCCATAGCGCCTCATTTCATTGATTATCAATTATTGTACTTCAATAATTGATAATGCTTAATGTGTCAAGGGCTTTTTACAAAACAATTTCGATTTTATTCCTGTCTATCATCATGATGCCTGAGCGTTTGGATTCCCGCCTTCGCGGGAATGACGAGTGCCTGATACGATATTCCACGCATGACACTAAGTTATATCCAGATCCGGAAGCATTGCCCCGTATTCCATGAGATTGCGGTGCAGCTCAAAGCATTTTATAAGATCATGACTGATATGAGCAACTCTGGATTCTTTGACATAACGTTCAAGATACTCTTTATAAGCAGGATGAGCACATTTTTCGATCATCACTTTTGCCCGCTGCATGGGTCCAAGACCCCTCAGGTCAGCCAGCCCCTGTTCCGTAACAATTATCTGAACTGAATGTTCGTTATTGTCGATGTGCGGACACATGGGTACTATAGAGGATATCTTACCGCCTTTTGCAATAGAAGGGGTCATCAGAATAGAAAGGTAGCTGTTTCTTGTAAATTCTCCGCTTCCTCCTATACCGTTCATTATATCCATGCCGTAAACATGCGATGAATTTACGTTTCCATATATATCTGCTTCCAGGGCAGTGTTTATGGCTATCACGCCAAGTCTTCTTATTATTGCAGGATGATTGGAAATTTCCTGGGGTCGAAGCACTATGCGGGGCACATAATAATCAAAGTTATCAATAATCTGTTTCAGCTTTTCAGATGTAACTGCCAGACTGGTGGCGCTTGCACCCACCAGTCTTCCCCCTGTAATAAGATCAACTATTGAATCCTGCAAAACCTCGGAATACATTTTAAAATTCGGGATATCAGGATGAGCGCCAAGGGCTGCCATCACTCCATTTGCCACATTGCCGACACCTGCCTGAAGCGGCAGAAAAGTATCGGGTATGCGCCCTGCCCTCATCTCATCAATCAAGAAATTAACCACGTGCCCTGCAATCTGCCGGCTTGTTCTGTCAGGCGGAGTGAATTCAGCCAGATAGTCAGGCTCATCGCTTTCCACCACTCCAATCACTTTTTTCGGGTCCACCACTGCATAAGGCATTCCTATTCGGGTCATGGGATCGTATATTTGAATGGGATTACGTCTGGGAGGAGGAGGCATAATGATAATATCCGCCATTTCTCGAAGTCTCTGCGATTGACGCGTGTTAATTTCAATTACCACTTTTTCTGCGCACCTCAAGTATGTAGGAGAGGCTCCTATGGATGTAGTCAAATAAACCCTGCCGTCATGCGTTATCTCTGTGGCCTCTATGACCGCTAAATTCACCTGCCCAAAAAAACCGAACGCCACGGTCTGGGGAACGTGAGACAAGTGCATATCAACATACTCCACCTCCTGTCGATTTATCTGGCGGCGCAACTCAACTCCGGTCTGGTAAGGAGCGCGCCATGAGATAGCACCTGCATGGGCCAGCTCCTCATCAACACTCTGGCCGCTGGAAGCCCCTGTAAGTACACGCACCTTGAAATTCCGCCCTTTTGAATGCTCCTCGCGTGCATGTTCGGCAAGTGCGCTGGGCACCGCCTTGGCAGCGCCGGCAGGGGTAAAACCACTAAATGCCACAGTATCGCCGTCCTTTATTCCTGATACAACCTCTTCGGCTGTCAAAACAGGATAATTGCCACTTGATTGCATAATTTCCTCCGTATAATTGACATTTGATCAGTTTTGCCTTATCTTTTTTACCTTGCTAACTTAGCCTGAAAAACCATGCTAAAGTCAAATTATTTTTCATGAAACAACATATTGAAAATCAGACACATATAATTTTAGATAGTATTGCCGACGGCGTCTTTACCGTTAACCTTGAATGGAAGATTACCTCCTTTAACAGAGCTGCTGAGGAAATAACCGGAATAAAAAAAAATGAGGCAATCGGAAGATACTGCTGGGAAGTTTTCAGGGCAAGCATATGCGAACAGGGCTGCTTGCTGAGGAAAAGCATTGAAACAGGCTATCCCTTTGTAAATCAGTCAATATTTATCGTTAATTCCGAAGGAGAACGAATTCCAGTCAGCATATCAACTGCTCTTTTAAAAGACAATAAAGGGAAAATAATAGGCGGGGTTGAGACTTTTAGGGATTTAAGTGAGGTTGAAGAATTACGCAAGCAACTGGCCGATAAGCATACCTTTCATGATATCATAAGTAAAAACAAGGAAATGAAACGTCTATTCGGCATGCTGGAACTTATTGCTGAAAGTGACGCTACTGTCCTTATTGAGGGTGAGAGCGGCACGGGAAAGGAACTTTTTGCAAAGGCAATCCACTCCGTCAGCAACAGGAGGAAAGGCCCTTTGATCACCATCAACTGCAGCTCTATACCAGACACCCTTCTTGAATCCGAATTATTCGGATACAAAGCCGGTGCCTTTACAGATGCAAAAAAAGATAAACCAGGACGTTTGGCTCTGGCTGAAGGCGGTACCCTTTTTATAGATGAAATCGGAGATGTTTCACAATTACTCCAGGCAAAGCTCCTGCGTGTCCTGCAGGACAAAGTCTATGAACCTCTCGGAAGTACCTCATCCCTTAAGGCAAATGTGCGGATTGTTGCGGCAACAAATAAGAACCTGGAAAAACTTGTAAAAAATGGAGCTTTTAGAGATGACCTTTATTACCGTGTTAATGTAGTCAAACTTTTACTTCCTCCTTTAAGAAAACGAAAGGAAGATATACCCTTGTTAGCTGAGCATTTTATCCGGAAATTTAACCGGCTGAATGACAGAAAAATCCAGGGGATATCTCCTGAAGCTCTATCTATTCTTATGTCACATGACTTCCCCGGCAATATTCGCGAATTGGAAAATATAATTGAATACGCAAGCCTGGTGTGTAAAAAAATAGTATTAGGAATCGAACATCTCCCTGAATATTTGCGTCAGCAATCAGATAATACGAGAATAGGCCTGCCCAGAGCCCTTCCACAAAAAGAATTTTCATTTCATGATATTGAAAGAAATTTTATCTTCGAGGCTCTGAGGGAAAACAACTGGAACAGAAGCGTAACTGCAGCAAAATTGGGGATTCACCCTACAACTTTATGGCGTAAAATAAAACGCCTGAAACTTGAAATTCCAAAAACAGACGGCAGGTCGAAAAAATAGCCCGTATTTCTCGCAAACTGTAGACTTTAGCGCTTTTAAATATTATTTTTTTGGACAGGATTTACAAGATATTCAGGATTTAAATTATCGAAACTTTTCCTGTTAATCCAAATCTAAATCCTTATACCTTGATACACACCTTCTTCATGTTGTGATTATATTTTATGATTTACTGGCTAACTGCAATGAGAGTTGGCTTTGTTTGTGTACTTTAAATAAAATCTTGTTTATCCTGTTATCCTGTCAGATTCTTTTTCAAAAGGCTAAATTATTACCACAAACTTAGCTTTATTGCATATTTGCATTTATGTTTCACTGCCATTGCAATTTTGATATCATTGCATCTTTATTTTGCACCCTTGTTTTAATGTTATTATTGCTGATTTTTCAGCCAATTCAATAAGTTATATTCATTATTTATTTATGCTCCGTCTTGGCATGGAAAATGCTTTATTTATATATGATCATCGTTTCGGCTGTTTATTATAACCACCTCCAATATATTTTCCCTACCCCATAGGGGCATATAACAATTAGGTGACGTCAACCTCTTACCTCCATATCCTACCCAGGAAAACAGGCTAAGACGGGAGAAAAAAATTAGGCCGAAACGATGATCACGTCTTCGCCGGAAAATTTTTAGAAACTATCTTTCAAAAAACACATTTTTAAAAGGAAAGCAGGATATGAAAATAGCTGTCAGTTCCTATGGAAAGGATTTAAATTCGCAAATAGACCCGCGCTTTGGCAGGTGTGCCTATTTTTTAATCGTCAATACAGAGGATATGAGTTTTGAGGCTTTTGAGAATAAAGGCGTTTCATTAACTGGTGGTGCGGGCATTCAAGCTGGACAGTTTGTAGTTTCAAAGGGCGCTGAGGCCGTGATAACCGGCAACTGCGGCCCAAAAGCTGTCCAAACGCTATCTGCAGCCGGTGTGGAATTGTTTACCGGTCATACTGGCTCAGTAATAGAAGCCCTGGAAAAATATAAGAGCTCTGATCTGACATCTCCAGGAAAAGTAAAATCAGACGAATATCAAGGTGAATCAGGGCCTGCGGGATATACTCAGATACCAAATTTTGATAGAGGATCAGGTATGGGCGGAGGAAGAGGAATGGGAGGAGGCGGCGGAAGAGGAATGGGAGGCGGAGGAGGAAGAGGAATGGGAGGCGGCGGCGGAAGAGGAATGGGAGGCGGCGGCGGATGTGGAAGAGGCGGCGGTGGCGGACGTAGCGATAGAGGTTCAGGGCGGTAATCTCCCCATGAAAATTGCCGTGCCGATATGGAATGATAAAATTTCGCCGGTTTTTGACACTGCCTCAAGGCTTTTGATTATAAATACAAAAAACCTGAGCGAGATCGAACGTTTCGAAATATATCTTGGCGAACAGGATATATCTAAAAGATGTCTTCTTATCCACGCTCTTAAAGTAAATGTTCTGATTTGCGGTGCCATCTCACGTTCCTTTTCAATGATGCTTATGTCAACAGGCGTCAAAATAATCTCCGGGATATCAGGACTCGCCGAGGATGTATTGAAAGCCTATGCACATGGCTCCCTGTCAAATTCAAAGTATCTCATGCCGGGATGTAAAACTAATATTTCAGAGCAAATTAATGATAACTTATAGGTAACTACTCAGGTGGATAGGCTGAAGGCTGAAGACTGTTAGGAAAAAGCGCATTTTAAAGCCATGTTTGATGCAAGAATCAGATATTTCCGCCAAAGTTCGGTAATTGTGCTTTTCTGACCTCTTCAGCCTTAAGCCTAAACAGCTTCAGCCTGACTACGTGAGTAGTTACACTTATAGTTAACAAATATAATAGAAAGGAAGGATAAATTAAAATGAAAAAAGTTGCAGTAATAGGTTGTGGTTCATACATGGATAGTGGTGACGGATGTCCTGGTGAATGGCGTTGTCTGAAAGCAGCATCTCTTGGCGATGGTAATTTTGAAGAACCGTCTCAGGTTGTAGCTTTTGTAAAGTGTGAATGCCCGGGCCGTGCACTTGTTACAAATATGAAAATGGCAATAAAATTGTCTGAAATCAAGCCTGAGGTAATATATTTAAGCTCCTGCTGTGTTAAAGCGGTGCCGGGCTGCCCTTATAGTGACCCGGAAGAAAAGGCCAAAATTATTGAAGAAAAGACCGGAATCAAAGTAGTATTGGGCACTCACGATTACCATTAACCCGGATATTACAATAGATATTTGTAACTGTTCACGGTTGTCGGTTTACAGTTCACATATGCATTCCCACGCTGGAGCATGGGAACGAGAAAACTTGAGTTCTCACACTTGCCTGCCTCCGGCTCGTAGAGCCTGGGTTTCTCTATGCCCTCAACGTACTGGCAAAAGAGTAATTGAAAATCCTTCCGGCTTTGGTTATCAATAAGCACGCCGAAGGCGTACCACAACTTTAGGCACTTTAGCTCACTTTAGGCATTTTAGGCACTTAGCAGTGTGCCAGGGCACCTTTAATGACCAATGCAAACAAGCTACCTCCTCTGGGGGTAGTAATTTGACTTATTAACCATCCAGAAACGGATCTCTATAATGATTATAAGTATTGCAAGTGGAAAAGGCGGAACCGGCAAAACAACTGTTGCTACGAATCTTGCCATAGCAATTGGCTCTGATGTTCAACTGCTGGACTGTGATGTGGAAGAACCAAATAGCCACCTTTTTATTAATCCGGTATTTGAAAAAACTATCACAGTTACAACACCTGTTCCGGAGGTAGATGAAAAAAAATGCAACCTCTGTGGAAAATGCGACGAAATATGTCAATTCAAAGCTATAATCGTGATCGCCGATACTACAGTTATGACATTTCCTGAGCTATGCCACAGTTGCGGAGGTTGCGAAAAGGTTTGTCCGGAAAACGCTATAAAAGAGACAAGCCGTGAACTGGGTATCATACAGAAGGGCTACCGTAACGGCATAGAGTTTGTTCATGGAAAGTTAAGGGTGGGCGAAGCCATGTCTCCTCCGTTAATCGTAAAGGTTCGTTCCTTTACCAAGCCGGACAAATTTACCATTATAGATGCTCCGCCTGGTACATCATGTCCGGTTATAGCATCCATGAAGGACACTGATTTTATTCTTCTTGTCACCGAGCCCACGCCATTTGGTCTGCATGATTTAAAATTAGCCGTTGGCGCAGTTAAAATGTTAAATATACCATGTGGGCTGGTAATTAACCGTTCAGATGTAGGAGATAATAAAGTTAAGGATTTTGCAAAAAAGGAGGGCATCCCTGTTCTTTTGGAAATACCTTTTGACAGAAATATAGCAGAGGCCTACTCAAGAGGTGATATGATCGTTGAAAAACTCCCTGGATTTAAAGAAACATTTTTAACTTTATATGATAATATCAAAAAGATTGTGAGTTAAATGAAAGAATTGATAATTATAAGCGGCAAGGGTGGAACCGGTAAAACCAGTTTAATGGCTGCCTTTGCGTATCTTGCAGAAAACAAGGTGCTTTGCGATGCAGATGTTGATGCAGCCGATCTCCACCTTGTTACAGCTCCGGATATCCTGGAAAAACACGATTTTCAGGGCGGCAATACGGCCATTATAAACAAAGATAAATGCACGGAATGCGGTCTCTGCATTGATTTATGCAGATGGGGGGCCATAAGCGAAACTTTCGAGGTTAATTCAATTGAATGTGAAGGTTGCGGCGTATGCGTTTATTTCTGTCCTGAAAAAGCAATAGACTTTCCTCTGAATACTTGCGGAGAGTGGTATATTTCTGATACGCGTTTCGGCCCACTGGTACATGCAAGGCTTGGTATAGCTGAAGAAAATTCAGGCAGGCTTGTATCGCTTGTAAGACAGGAAGCCAAAAAACTTGCAGAAGAAAAGGGGCTTGATCTAATTCTTACTGACGGCCCTCCGGGAATAGGCTGTCCGGTAATTGCTTCCATAGGCGGAGCCGACGCTGTACTTATTGTTACAGAACCCAGTGTGTCCGGGAAACACGATATGCAGCGGGTCGTCCAACTGGCCAATCACTTCAAGGTGCCGGCTTTTCTATGCGTCAACAAATTTGATCTCAATAAAGACATTACTGATGAAATAGAAAAATTCGCAAAAGAAAAAGGTTTGACCTGTTTAGGACATATACCTTTTGATCAAATTTTTACAAAAGCCATGGTCCAGGGACAAACAATATTTGAATATGATTCAGGCTCTGCGGCTGGTCAGGCTATACGAAAGATCTGGGGAAGTCTTTTAACACACCTTCGGTGCGGACATGAGTGCCTAAAGTGAGCTAAAGTATATTAAAGTGCCTAAAGTTAAGGAATTCTGCCATCTTATACCTGCCGACAGACATGTTCCTTAAGCCATCAATTCACGAAAGGGGCAAACTCCTGTAACTTTGGGTTATCAATTAGCACGCCGAAGGCGTACCTCAACTTTAGGCATTTTAGAGCACTTTAGGCATTTTAGGCACTAAATTCTTAGCCTGTGTTTCAAATACGTATACCTCTTCTGTGTTTTATTGTTATTTATTCCGATTGCCAGTGCCTTCCTGGTACCAACCATCACGACAAGTCTTCTGCCTCTGGTAACAGCCGTATAGATAAGGTTGCGCTGCAATAGCATATAATGCTGAATAAGTATGGGTATTACTACGGCTGGATATTCGGAGCCCTGGGATTTATGTACTGAAACAGCATATGCCAGAACGATTTCATCTAAATCGGCAAATTCATAGACGACTTCCCGGCCGTCAAAAGAAATAACAAGCGCCTGTTCATCTGCAATTATCTTTGTAATCTTTCCTATATCACCATTAAAGACCTCTTTGTCATAATTATTTTTGATCTGCATAACTTTATCATTAACTCTAAATCCTCTATCCCCTCTAATAATAATATTTTCACCCGGGTTTAGAGCTTCCTGCAATTTTTTGTTGAGATTGCCGGCACCTGCCACACCTCTATGCATGGGAGTCAAAACCTGGATATCTTCAACAGGATCAAAATTAAACCGCCGGGGTATGCGCTCCCTTGTCAGTTCCAGTATAATTTCAAGTACCTTTTCCGGGTCTTCCTGCTGGATAAAATAAAAATCATTTGCGCGATCAGATGGATCAGGTGTTTTAAAAGATGGGATAATTCCGTCGTTTATCTTATGAGCATTAACAATAATCCGGCTGCCTTTGGCCTGGCGAAAGATCTCGTTAAGCTCGACCACAGATACAGATCCGGATTCAATAATATCATTTAGAATAGATCCGGCCCCGACAGAAGGCAACTGATTAACATCACCCACAAGAATAAAGGTAGCCCTGGGGGGGACGGCCTTTAACATGTGGTGCATCAGAATCGTGTCAATCATAGATGCTTCATCAACTATCAGAAGGTCGCAATCAAGCGGTTTTTTCTCGTTTTTCTGAAATCCGCCTTTTTGAAAACTGAATTCAAGGAGCCGGTGAATTGTCCTGGCTTCATAGCCCGTGGTCTCGCTCATGCGTTTTGCGGCCCTGCCTGTGGGCGCAGCAAGCATTATTTTAAGCTTCAGCCTTGAAAAAATCTTAATAATCGCATTTATAATTGTTGTCTTGCCTGTGCCCGGCCCGCCGGTAATTACAACTACCTTGTTTTCAACAGAACATCTTAATGCTTCAAGCTGTTTTTCCGCCAGGGTAATAGAAAGCTGTTTTTGAACCCATTCTACTGCTCGATCCAAATCAATATTGCGGAAAGATTTTGGCGCTCCAATCAGGATTTTCAGCCGGAAAGCAATACTGGTTTCGCAAACATAATATTTTTTCAGATAAACTGCCTTATTGTTTTCTCTGAACTCCTCAATTTTATCATTCAGGTCCTCGATAATTATTTTCTTATCAACAGCAACTCTACCTATCGCTTTAGCAACAACTTCTCTGTCAACCTGAAGAATTTCCCGGCATTTTTCTAAAAGAAGCTCATAAGGATAATAAACATGTCCTTCATCAGCCATCTTATGGAGAACATATTGTATCCCTGCTTCAGCTCTTAACGTGGAATCTTTTGAGAATCCAAGTTTTTCAGCAATTCCGTCTGCAATCACGAAACCAATACCGAAGATATCTGCTGCAAGCCGATATGGATTCTCCTGGACCACGGCTATTGACTGGTTTCCATATTGCTTGAATATCTTTGTTGCATAACCTGAACTTACGCCGTGTGTTTGCAGAAACAGCATTACATCCCGGATTTCTTTCTGCTCATCCCAGGCCGTCCTGATCATTTCTATCCGCTTCTTTCCAATACCATCTACCTGGGCTAATTTCTCAATTTCATTTTCTATTATGTCCAGCGAATTTTTTCCGAATTTCTTTACGATTCGGCCCGCCATTACAGGGCCTATGCCCTTTATAAGCCCGGAACCAAGATATCTCTGGATTCCATAAACTGTTGCAGGTACGGATGTTTTATAACTCACAAGCTTGAACTGTTCACCATATTTGGGGTGAGTAGTCCACTCCCCCTGCATTTTTATGATCTCTCCGGGCATTGGAGATATAAGATTTCCAACCACTGTTACCAGATCTCTCCGGCCGGGCACTTTAACCCTTGCGATTGTAAATCCGTTTTCTTCATTAGAATAAGTTATTCGTTCAATCTGACCGGTAAGATTATTAAGCATAAATTCTCGTAACTACTCAGGTTGTCAGGTTCACGGTTCACGGTTAGTTGCCTTGATCTCTTCATATTTCTTGATAGTTGATAAAGCCAAAATTAATGCATAATCAATATACAATATTTTTATAATTGATGATATACAAATCGTAACTACTCGGGTTCAGGGTTCAAGGTTAGAAAGCGATAAAAATTGAACGAGGCAGCCAACCGTGAACCGTGAACCCTTGAACCCAACAACCTGAGTAGTTACTATAAATCATGAATAATAAAATTGATGGACTCGTAAAAAGGAGACATTTTGGTAATTGTTGACGGATCTGCTGGCGAAGGTGGCGGTCAAATATTAAGGACATCTCTGGCCTTATCTTTATGTTTAGGCATCCCTTTTAAAATAACAAATATTCGTGCGCACAGAAAAAAACCCGGGCTCAGGCCACAGCACCTTGTGTGCGTAAATGCTGCTGCCCAAATAGGCAAAGCCAAAGTTCAAGGAGCAAAACAGGGGCATCAGGAATTGACATTTATTCCTGCGGACATAGCCCCGGGCAATTATCACTTTGACATAGGCACAGCAGGAAGCACAACCCTTGTGCTGCAAACCATACTTCCTGCTTTGATGATAGCAAAGGGGCCATCAACATTAATACTCGAGGGAGGCACGCATAACCTTTTTGCACCCCCTTTTGACTTTATACAGCGGGTCTTCATTCCCGTGATTAACAGCATGGGGCCGAAAATCAATGCCCAACTGGAACGTCCAGGGTACTATCCCAAAGGAGGCGGCAGATTGAATATAAAAATCCAGCCTGCTGACAAACTTCGGACATTTCATATCAACCAGCGTGGGGAAATTAGTGAATGTAACGCTAAGGCCGTTGTTGCCGGCCTGCCGCGTCATATAGCCGAACGGGAACTCGGAGTAATTGAACAAAAGCTGGGATGGAATAAAGAATGTCTCCAAGTTATTGAACAACCTGCCGACATGGGGCCCGGCAACATCGTCTGCATTGAAATTAAAAGCAAACATATTACAGAGATATTTACCGGTTTCGGCAAAAAAGGCGTGAGGGCGGAAGATGTGGCAAAAATTGCTGCCAATGCAGCCATTCGCTATCTGGAAGCCGGGGTCCCTGTCGGCAAATATCTGGCGGATCAGCTCTTATTGCCTTTAGCGCTGTCAGAAGGCGGATCTTACACAACGCTAAAGCCTACTCTGCATACAAGGACAAATTCCGATGTAATTAAGCTTTTTTTGGATATTAATATAAATATAAATCAAACCAGCGAAGATGTCTGGAGCATTTCTACTTCATTCTAATTTTAGCCTCGGTTTTTTCCGGTCGCTTTTTAAGATGCTTATATCGATGCACCGCGGTTTCCGCTAATCGGGAAAGCAAACGAGGCAAATCCGAGTCATTCCAAACAGACTTAAATTCATTGGAAGAAACAAGCTGTTTGCTCAAAAGATAATATGGCTCTTTGCCTGGCATTAATGCTACGTCTTCATATTCAAAGCCAAATTTTTCAGGTAAAATACTTTCTAATAACTCTTGGACAGTATAGACAAAAAACTTTTTTACATCCTCGGTAGATTCCGCCTGACTAATTTTTTGTCGGAAGTTGGGAAGAACTTTTTGTTCATACTTGGAAAAAGAAATTTGTTTTGACATGTTGGACCTCCTGATTAGATATAAAGTTTTTTTATTTTATTATCTTCTCACCCAGTCGGGAGTTATTATCTCTTCTTTGGAATAACCTGGGGAAATATATGCTTTTATGTCAATTACCGGTGTTTCATCAAACGCATCAATGGTATCAACTTTAATAAAATTTTCTTCAATCGATAAAATTTTGCATGTCGAAAAAGCAATAAGATTGGGCCTAACAGAAGAATGGGTGGCAAACACACCGGTTATAGGATTTGATTCTTTCCCTCTGGGATGTACACGAAGGATATCTCTTTTAGAAGGGGTGTCATTTTTATGAAACCAGTAAAACACCTGTATATGTGAAAATTGATCCAGGCCTAAAAGCGCATCAATATATTTATCATAAATTTTTATAACTGAATTTCCATTCTGTTTTATAATAATGCCTACCGGAAAAATTTGAAAGGAATCTTTCATTCTTCACCCTTACTCCTAAAAATTCATAACACAAATTAAAAATAGAAAGAAGTTGAAATAATTTTTCTGTGATTTTATATTACCTAAGTTGAGCACCCCCTATTTCCTATCAATACTATAGGGGTAAAGGACTAAATAAATTTTGAAAGGATTTTTTATTTATGCGTGTATTATTCTGGTTTTGCAATAATTTTAACTGGACTCCGGCCATAAAAACCCTTGAAAATGCTCCGGATGCCAAGCCTGCTGAAAACGATAATACTGTAGTGGCTTTCATTCACATAGAACCCAGGGATGTTGAAGACGGCAGCTCTGCTGAGACAAAGCTGGTAAAAAACTCAAAGTGGCTGGCCCGCAAATGGGAAACAGAAAATATCGTTCTTCATTCTTTCACGCATCTGGGAGAAGAAAAGGCTGAAGCAATAAAGGCGCAGGAATTATTAGACCGTACACGGGAACGGCTGGAAAAAGCAGGCTATTCTATTGTTCAAACACCCTATGGTTATTTTTTGGATCTTGAGATAAAAGCTCCCGGTCATCCTTTGGCAAGAATTTACAAGGAATTTTAGCCCGCCAAACTCCCACATCCGCTTGAGCCAGTTGATGGGGAGTCTGTAAGCGTTCACGGAAATCTCAACCCGTCACACTGGAAGCTTCAGCGGATAGTAACACCTCGGCCCCGGAGGTAGTCCTTTAACTCGCCAATCCCAATGATCCCAAAATGAAACATCGAAGCGGCAAGCAAGACTGTAGCGCCCGCTTGGACCGCCTCATAGAAATGCTCCAGTTTCCCTGCGCCACCGGAGGCCACCACGTCGGCCGAGACCACTTCCTTGATGGCCCTGATCACCGGCAGATCATAACCGGTCTGCGCGCCGTCGCCCGCTTTGCTGGTAGGCAGAATAACCGGAATACCGTAGCCGTCAACACGCTTTGCCCATTCGACCGCATCCGAGCCGGTGGCTGTCCGTCCCCCATCGATATAGACTTCATAGCCTGAGGGCATGGCCTCGTTCTGATCCACGTCGATGGCTACCGTCACCTTATCGGCGCCGAGCGCTTTGACCAGTTCTGCGACCAGTTCAGGCTTCCGAAAGGCGGCGCTGCTGGTCGACACCTTGTTTGCGCCGGCGTTTAACACCAGCTCGGCCGATTTCACATCAGAAATCCCTCCGCCAACGGTAAATGGCACCGTCGTGACTTCGGCTACGCGTTTGACTATGTCGAGCATGGTGGCTCTACCTTCCACTGTAGCCGTGATATCCAGCAGCGCCAGTTCGTCTGCGCCATTATCACAATACGCTCGTGCGCATTCGACCGGATCACCTGCGTCTCGGATGTCCACAAAGTGGACGCCCTTGACAACGCGTCCGTTCTGCATGTCCAAACACGGCATTATTCGAATTGGTTGGTCCATTATATAACTCCTCCTTACCTTAATTCACCCAACCCAGGCTGAGCGATTTTGAAAGATTTATTTTTCTAATTCATAACCGCGTTCAGCAAGGCGGTCTTTGAGAATCTCCTTTAATCTATTGTCTTTATACTCATAAAATTTCTTTTCTACATCCGGATAATCCGCTATAGCATTTTTGAAGTTCAGGAATGGCTTCTTTCGCTCAAGTACATCAAACATACGACTTCTTATTTCATCTGATTCCTCTAATGCAGCAAAATCCTGCATTATCTCATAGCCTTCATGACTTGTAATTGGTTCAATGTAAAAATATCTGTCTTCATTCTTCACATCTTCATGGCTAATATCATCAACATCCGGCGATATAACTTTTCCTTCGAATAAATCAATATAATGTGAACCCGCAAACACGGAACTATCTTCCATGTAATAAAGAATAGGATCTATAAAGAGCTTAATCTTTTTCATCTCTCACCATCCTTCCAGCGTAGATATTATAAGATAGCACCTCCCGCATTCCCCTCATATGTGAGCAGAAAATACCGGTATCAAATCTTGCACTCAGGGCATGTGCGTTTGAGGCCAAGAACAGCACCGATAACTCCCGATATGAAATAGGGATTCATGACCTTTCATTCCTTTTGTTTGAAGATGAAAATGTGTTAATAGCTTCTGATATTTTTTCAGAAGATCCAAGGACGAAAAGCACATCGTTGGATTGAAGGACCATGTCTGCACCCGGGTTGGCCAATATCTGTGAGTCCCGTCGTATTGCCACTGCAGAAATCCCATAACGCCCTCTTAACTCGATCTGAGCAAGGGTTTTCCCAATCAGCAGTGATCCTTGCGAGATCCGAAACGTGCTGATTTCGACATCATGAAGGTGTAGTTTCAAATCGGAAAAAGATGCCGACACCCTGGAAAGGCTTCGAAACATCTTATAACCATCTGCTCGCACCTCAGCGACCAGCCTCTCGATTTCATCTCTGGGTATAAGATATTTAGCCAAAACCCGGGTAAAGATCTCCATTGATGTCTCAAATTCTTCCGGAATAACCTCGTTGGCTCCTAATTCATACAGAGGTTTCATCTCCTGGAAATAACGTGTCCGTACAATCAAATGAACCTTTTTATTAAGTCTCCGAATGATTTCGGTAATTCTACGGGTTGCCGCGGGATCATTAATAGCAGTTACAACAATTCTCGCATCTTTGATGTTTGCGCGCTGAAGTACGACCTCCTGGGTTGAATCACCATAATAAATCGGCTCACCCTTTGCCTGTTCGCTCTTTACTGTTTCCGGGTTCATTTCAATGACTGCGTAGGGAATACCTGACAGCCGTGCGGCTCGTGCTACATTTCTACCATTGACTCCGAAGCCGATTATAATGAGGTGGTCTTTTTTACTCTTAACCTTTATCTCCGGAATAGGATAAAAGCCCGATATTAACCTTTTTGGCAGCGGCAACAGCAGGATAATATCAGCTATGCGTGGCGCCAGGGTTATAATGAATGGTGTCGCCGCCATGCTAAGCACAGAAAAAGCCAGAAACATCTGATAAATATTTCCGGTAAGCAAACCATGTTCAACACCGGTCTTGGATAAAATGAAAGAAAATTCACCAACCTGACTGAGTGCAAGGCCAACCAGGATTGAAGTACGAAAAGGGAATCCTAATAAAACTGTTGCAAAGCAGGCAATGATGGATTTTAGAAACAAAATTCCCAAAGCAATCAGTGCAATGGTTCCCGGTTGCCGGAAAAGAAAGCCTACATCCAGCAACATGCCGATGGAAACAAAAAAGAAGCTTGTGAAAACGTCACGAAAGGGTAAAATGCTTCCAAGCGCCTGATGACTGTATTCGGATTCGGAAATAATCAATCCTGCTAAAAAAGCGCCAAGGGCAAGGGAAAGACCCGCGCTGGAAGTTATCCACGCAACTGCGAGGCAAATTACAACTATGCTCAAAATGAAAAGTTCCCGGCTTCGTGTCCGGGCGATTTGATACAACAACTGTGGTACAATCCATTTAGCGCTGACGATCACCAACCCGATGATTCCGATCCCTTTGGCAATAAGAACAAGGACGGATTCGCCCGCACCCCCTGGTGCTCCGGCCAGTAAAGGCGTAATCAATATCATTGGAACAATAATAATGTCCTGAAAAATCAAGATGCCAAGAGCAGTACGCCCATGGGGGCTATCAACTTCAGCTCTTTCCTGGATCAGTTTGAGAACAATGGCCGTGCTGGAAAGGGATATAAGAAATCCTATAAAGATTGAGTTGCCGACAGGTTGACCCAGTTGCATAGCTATAACAAAAGTAACCAAAAATGTAAGCAACACCTGAATCGAGCCTCCCATGAGGACTGATTTCTTGATTTGCAGCAGCTTTTCAAGTGAGAGTTCGATTCCAATAGTAAAAAGCAATAACACAACACCGACTTCAGCTAAAAGTTCAACTTCATGAACCGCCTTTACCAGTCCAAGTCCGTATGGCCCGGCCAATATCCCGGCAAGAAGAAATCCCACAATTGCCGGCACTCGAAGTCGATGGCATATAAAGAGAATAGCAATGGACAGCACAAATATGATAACAATGTCATTTAGCAGCGGTATCTCCATATTCAACTTTACCTTCTAATTCTGTCGAAAAGCTTAAAACAATAAGATGCGCAAAACAGATCAGTGTTTTCTTTTTGTCTGAAATGGCAAAAGCGCAAAACGCACCGGCTTTGGGCGTCAAGGTGCATGCGATCTCTCCACTATCTTGGTTCGTACCTATAAATCTAATGCAAATAAGACTGCTTGGCGCACTTGTCCCTTTTTTTGCGGGGAAAGAGTTGTAATAAGCGAACCCACTTTCCCTTTTGAGACTGTCTGAATATGATCAAAATTGATAGCACAATCTCTTGGCATACCATCAAGTTTCGACAAAAATACTTCGCTTGGTATGTCTCTGATTGTTGATGTGATCGGTGCAATAGTGACTTCTCCAAGGTATTCCAAAACGGAGTCGCGGATCAAAATCAACACGGGACGTTTCTTATCAGGCGCTTTGAATTTATACCATCTGATTTCTCCCCTCTTCATTCATCCCCCCAATCCTGTTCCTCTTCCCACACACTGAACTCTTCCTTGTTCACAGGATGCAACTCATATCCCCTCCGGTGTTTCTCTTCAAGACGACTAATGCTAAAACGATTAATTGCATCTCGTAAAGCACTACGTGTGAAAGCAGATCGGGTCGTTTTGAGTTCTTTGACCACCTTGTCGACCGATTGAACCAGGTTGTCATCCAAGGTCATTTGTATAGTTCGCACAGACACACCTTTATTTCATATGGATTAAAATAGCTATAATAGCTAACATAAAATATTGCGTCAAACGATATTCAATATTTTTTTGGAGATTGATATTCGGAGAGATAACCAATAAACCTCGTAGTTAGCGCGGTTTGTATTGTATTAATAGGCGTTTAATGATGAAGCATGATCCAATGGTCAACAAGGAGAGGCCATCATGCTTCATCGTTATATCAACCAGTTTCTGGAATATTGTCAAGTGGCAGCTTCAGTACGTTCCATCCAGATTGTAGGGTGCGTTTTACGCACCAAAAAGATTCAATGAAGAATATATGTAACTACTCACGTAGTCAGGCTGAAGCTGTTTAGAGTGAAGGCTGAAGGGGTAAGAAGAGCACGATTGCCGTACTTTGGCGGAAATATCTGATTCTTGCATCAAACATGGCTTTTAATGCGTTTTTTCCTAACAGTCTTCAGCCTTCAGCCTATCCACCTGATTAGTTACGAATATATTATTAATTCGGTATTTGTGGTGCATGGAATGCACCCTACCTGGCTGCAAAGTAAAGCACTTGGCGATGATTTTGCTACAGCTCAATACTAAGCCCTTTATATGATTATCAAACCTTGATTGTTTCATTCATTGAGTTGTCAAGCTTTATTATAATAATCAAGGTTTGACCCCAGAGCCTTCAACTAAGCCGCCACGCTGTGATGCGGCGCTGATAAAGACCTTTACGAGAGCGAACTAACTTTTCTGGTCGGCTCCAGTGATTCGTTATGTGGTATAATTTTTGCGATACTATGCCTTTTTGCTTGACATTTATTATCAATAAATTTACAAATTTATAAGGGAGGAAAAAACCATGAATCCAAAACAACTAATTTTACGTTGTTATGCCGAAAAAAAAGATAGTATTTGGCAAGCCTTTTGTATCGACTTAAATTTAGCCGTCCAAGGCGAAACTCGTGATGAAGTACGAGTAAAATTACAAAGGCAGATTAGTTCATATTTGTATGATGCATTAGAAGGTGAAGACAAAGAATATGCAGCCCAACTTCTTAGTCGTAAAGCTCCAATTGTATTTCGGGCCAAATATGCCTTTTACAAAATATTAATAAATTTTCACAAGGCCAAAAATGGAATGAACCATATATTTAATGAAATTATACCCCTTGCTCCTCACAAGGTATGAGTTCAAACTATCCACCCCTTACCTGTAAAAAAGTTAAACGAGGGTTGAAAAAGCTTGGTTTCATGCCAACTCCGACAAAAGGAACTTCACACGAACATTGGAAGAAAATCAAAAATGGAGTTTTATATAAAGTTACAGTAGACTGCCCAAAATCTCCATTTTCGCAAGATCTCATTAAATCCATGTCATCTCAAGCTGGAGTTAGTAAAAAAGAATTTTACAAAGCATGTTTGACATAGGATTAAAATCCAAATCAACATATTCCTTCTATCCGTTTTATAATCAAAACAATTATATAGCAACTATTCAGTTTTTAAAGAAGATAATTAAGGA